>CAZCFC010000040.1:2251-15962 GCA_964497815.1 uncultured Cypionkella sp. | reverse complement strand
TCCAGCGTTACCGCCTCGAACGGCAGACCCAGTTCCGCCGCCACCGCCGCCAGTTCGAGGTGATGGTGATGATCACATCCGCCACAGCCCCCAGCCGCTCCAGCGTTACCGCCTCGAACGGCAGACCCAGTTCCGCCGCCACCGCCGCCAGTTTTGGCAACATCTCGGGGTGGCGGTTCCAGCCGACAACGCGGTCGAACCGCCGCACCCGCGCCGCCGCGCGCAATTGAAACCCGGTCTGATGCCCTGCCCCGACGATACCCAACACCTTGGCATCCTGTCGCGCCAGACGGTCGATGGAAATCGCACTCGCAGCGGCCGTCCGCAGTGCAGTCAACAGGTTGCCGCCCACCATCGCCACTGGAACGCCGCTGTCAGGATCAAACAGAAACACGCTGGACTGGTGATTGATCATCCCTCGTGCCGCATTGCCCGGAAAATAACCGCCCGCCTTCAGCCCCAACTGCCCGCCCGCGCGGTCCAGCCCGGATTTGAACCCGTACTGCCGCCCTTCACCCAAAGCCTCGCGGACCACGGGGAAATTATGGGCCTCACCCCGGGCCATCGACGCAAAACACGCCTCAACGGCGGCAAAAGCATCCTCTGCCGTCACCAGTTCTGCAATCAGCGCCTCGGCTACGATCAGCATGGTCATCCTCTGTGTTGAAATATCCCGGGGGCCCGGGGGCTGGCCCCCGGAGGCGGTGTCAGTAGGCCTTGCCGCGCGCCGAGACGGGCCAGACCACCTCAACCTTGCCGCCGCGCAGGCCGACGTACCAGTCGTGGACGTTGCAGGTCGGATCACAGTGGCCGGGCACCAGCCGCAGCTTGTCGTTGACGCGCAGAACCCCCGCAGGGTCGTCAATCACGCCATGTTCATCGCTGCATTTGACGTAGTTCACGTCAGTGCGGCCGAACACCACCGGCAGGCCTGAATCCACCGACTGCGCCTTCAGCCCCGCATCGACGATGGCCTTGTCGGCCTTGACGTGGCTCATGACGCTGGTCAGGATGAACAGCGCGTTTTCCCATTCGCCCTTGTCAATGCGCTGGCCGTGTTCATCCAGAATACGCCCGTAATCGGCATCCATGAAGGCGTAGGACCCGCACTGCAACTCGTTGTACACACCCGAGCCCGCTTCGAACTGATAGCTGCCAGTGCCACCGCCGCCGACGATGTCACAGCCCAGACCCACAGCGGCCAGCCTCGCCACCGCATCGGCCACCTGTGCCACAGCCAGATCAATCTTCGCCGTCCGATGGGCAAACAGGTCCATATGCTGCATCGCGCCCTGATAGGCCTGAATGCCGCTGAAAGTCAGGCCCGGCGCCGCCGCAATCGCCTGCGCAAGCGCCACCACCTCGGGCGTGGTCGTCACCCCGCAACGCCCCGCGCCGCAGTCGATTTCCACCAGACATTCAATCGTGGTTCCATGTCGCACCGCCGCCGCCGACAGATCGGGAATATTGGCCAGATCATCAACGCAAACGATCGTCCGCGCACCCAGCTTTGGCAGCCGCGCCAGCCTGTCAATCTTGGCAAGGTCACGCACCTGGTTTGACACCAGCACATCCTTGATGCCGCCACGCGCAAACGCCTCTGCCTCTGACACTTTCTGACAGCACACACCGCAAGACCCGCCAAGGGCTTCCTGCAACAGCGCCACATCCACCGATTTGTGCATCTTGCCATGCACCCGGTGCCGCATGCCGTGCGCGCGGGCGTAATCGCCCATCTTCCGGATATTGCGCTCTAATGCGTCAAGGTCCAGCACAAGGCAGGGCGTCTGGATATCGGCCTCGTCCATACCGGGCAGGGCGGGAATGTCATAACCGACTTCAAGTCCGCTCAGGTCCACAGCTTTGTTCATCATGCGCTCCTCAGCCCTGCATCCAGGGCAATCTGTCCAAATCCACGTTGCCGCCGGTGATGATCACGCCGACCCGCTTGCCGCGAAACACCGCCGGGTTGCGCAAGATGGCGGCCAGTGGCACGGCGCAGGACGGCTCCATCACGATCTTCATCCGCTTCCACGTCAGTTTCATCGCCTCGATGATCTCATTCTCCGAGGTGGTCAGAATATCGGTGACATGGCGCTGCACAAAGTGCCATGTCAGCTCTTTCAGAGGCACTTTCAGCCCATCGGCCACGGTTTCCGGGGCATCATCCGCGATGATATGGCCCGCCCTGAAACTGCGCGCGGCATCGTCGGCCTGTTCCGGTTCCGCCGCGTAGATCTGCACCCCCGGCGCGATGGCCGACAGCGTCAGGCAGGTGCCCGAGATCATGCCGCCGCCGCCGATCGGCGCAATCACCGCGTCCAGCCCCGGCACCTGTTCGTTCAACTCGCGCGCGCAGGTGGCTTGCCCCGCGATCACCCGTGGATCGTTGTAGGGATGCACGAATTCCGCGCCACTGCCCGCCATCACCTTTGCAAAGACGGACTCGCGTGATGTGGTCGATGGCTCACATTCCACCACCCGCCCGCCATAACCTGCCACGGCGTCTTTCTTGGCCTGCGGTGCGGTGCGTGGCATCACCACCGTGCAGGGAATCCCCCGCCGCCCCGCCGCATAAGACAGGCACAGCCCGTGATTGCCGGAGCTGTGCGTTGCCACGCCGCGCGCGGCCTGCGCGTCAGACAAGCTGAACACCGCGTTCGATGCCCCCCGCGCCTTGAATGCCCCGGCCTTCTGAAAGTTCTCGCATTTGAAGTACAACTCTGCCCCTGTCAGCGCATTGAGATAGCTGGAGGTCAGAACAGGGGTGCGGTGGATGTAGGGTGCGATCCGGTCATGGGCCGCCTCGACATCCTGATAAGTCGGGATATACATCACGCTCTCCTTACAACGCCGTCTTGCGGTAATGGTCCTGCGCCGCTGCCACGCCAGACCCCAGCGCCACCGGCCAACCCAGATCGGCCATGCACATTTCCGCTGTGGCCAATCCGGACAACACCATCACATCGGTCAGCATGCCCAGATGCCCGATGCGGAAGACCTTCCCCGCAACCTCGCCCAGACCGACGCCAAAGGCCACGCCGTATTTTTGCGCGGCCAATTGCACAAGGTCGGTGCCGTTGCGGCCCTCGGGCACCACAACCGCCGTCACCGTATCGGAATACAGATCAGCCGAGGCCGCGCAGGGCCGCATCCCCCAGCCCGCAATCGCGCGGCGCACCCCTTCGGCAAGGCGGTGATGGCGGGCGTAAACCGCCTCCAGCCCCTCATCCTCCAGCATCTCGATGCTGCGGGCCAGACCTGCGATCAGGCCCACGGCAGGGGTATAGGGATAGCCGCCCGCCGCACAGCTGCGCAGCATGTCGCTGAAATCAAAGAAGGTGCGGGGCAGGCGGGCGGTTGCCATCGCGGCCAAAGCCTTGGGCGACACGCCCAGAATGGCCAGACCCGCCGGCAGCATGAACCCCTTCTGGCTGCCTGCAATCGCCACATCGACGCCCCAAGCGGCCATCTCGAACGGCATCGACCCGATCGACGACACCCCATCCACAAACAACAGCGCGGGGTGACCTGCTGCGTCCATGGCGCGGCGGATGCCGGCAATGTCGGACTTCACGCCGGTTGCGGTTTCGTTGTGTGTGGCCAGAACCGCTTTGATATGGTGATCCGGGTCCGCCTTCAAAGCCGCCTCAATCGCGGCCAAAGGCGCGCCCTGACCCCATGGCGTTTCGATGATGTCCACGTTCAGGCCGTGGCGTTGGCACATGTCAATCCAGCGGTGGCTGAACATGCCAAAGCGCGCCGCCAGAACCGTGTCGCCGGGGGAAAGCGTGTTGGATATCGCGGCCTCCCAGCCGCCCGTACCGGTGCTGGGCAGAATGATCACCTCGCCCGCGTCCATCTTCAGCACCCGCCGCACGCCTTCGACCGCAGGTTTGAACAGCCGCGCAAACGCCGGTGATCGGTGATCCAGCGTCGGCATATCGCAGGCTTTGCGGATGGCCTCGGGGATATTGGTCGGGCCGGGGATGAAGACCGGGTTCTGGAATGACATGTGACTCTCCGTGGCTGTCAGAGTGACCCTAGGTCGCAGGCCGGTTCGGCACAATTTTTTCGAAAATCTTTTTCGCAGAATGAAAAATGTGGTATTCTGGCACAGGATCATGGAATTGCGCTTTTTCACGCGGCCGTCGTGGCCTTGCCCAGAGGAAAAAATGTCAGATCAACCCCGCCTGCGTGGCCGACCCAAGGCTTTCAATGACAAGACTGATCAGAATACCGTGCAGGCGCTGGACCGCGCGTTGGGGTTGCTGGAAATCTTGGCCGCCAGCCCCGGGCTGACTCTTTCTGAACTGGCCGTGCAAAGCAAACAGGCGGTGGCGACGGTGTTTCGCGCGCTGGTGACGTTGCAGGCGCGTGGCATGGTGGAACTGGAAGATCCGGGCCAGATCTGGCACATCGGCGGCGGGGCGTTCCGCGTTGGCACTGCATTTTTGCGCCGCACCAAGGTTGTGGAACGCGCGCGCCAGCCGATGGATCAACTGATGCGTGACACCGCAGAAACCGCCAATCTGGGTATCGAGGCCGGGGACGAGGTGCTGTTTCTGGCCCAGGTTGAAACCCACAACGCCATCCGCGCCTTTTTTCCGCCGGGCACCAAAGGGCCGATGCATGTATCGGGTATCGGCAAGGCGCTGCTGGCCTGGTATCACGAAGACCGTGTGCAGGGCATTCTGGCGCGCAAGGGCTTGCAGCGGTTCACCTCGCTATCGCTCAGTTCCCCCGAAAGCCTGATGCGCGATCTGGACCGCACCCGAGAGCGCGGATTTGCCATTGACGATCAAGAGCGTGCCGATGGCATGCGTTGCGTCGCAGCCCCCGTTTTCAACGCCTATGGCGAACCCGTCGCAGGCATTTCGGTTTCAGGGCCCGCATTTCGGATGGGGCTTTCGGACGCCACGCGCTTTGGCAGTCTGGTGCGGGCGGCGGCAGATCAGGTCACGGCGGCCACCGGAGGCGTGCAGCCTTAGAAATTTGATCAAACCCATTGATCGGCGGGCCGTGGCGTGATTTGTCTGACGCAAAGCGGGGGGCAGATCATGCGTGTGTTCATCAACGGCTTTGGCCGGATCGGGCGGTCGGTGTTGCGGGCAGCGATGCAGGGGGCTGCGCCGGGGGTGCAGATCGCTGGGATCAACGACATCGCTGCTGCCGAGATGTGCGCCTATCTGTTTGAATACGACTCGGTCTTTGGTCCTTGGCGCGGTACGGTTGCCCTTGCCGATGGCGCATTGGTGGTGGACGGTTTGGCGATACCGCTGCACCGCACGCCGGATATTTCGGCGCTGGACATGGCTGGCGTTGATGTGGTGATGGAATGCACAGGCCGCGCCGATGCCCGCGCGGTGGCAGAGCGCGGTTTGCAGGCCGGTGCGGCCCGTGTGCTGATCTCTGGTCCCTCGCAGGCGGCTGATTTCACGGTGGTTCTGGGCGCGAACGATGCCGAACTGGCCGATCAGCGCATCGTGTCGAACGCCTCATGCACCACCAATGCATTGGCCCCTTTGGCGCGGCTTCTTCATGAACACTGGGGCATTGTCACCGGTTCGATGACCACGATTCACTGCTATACCGGCAGTCAGCCCACCGTTGATGCCCCCGCCGCCGATTTTGCCCGCTCACGGGCTGCGGCCCTGTCGATGGTGCCGACCACCACCAGCGCCCAGCGGTTGCTTGATATCGTGCTGCCGCAAATCGCAGGGCGGCTGGAGGGGTCGGCGGTGCGCGTGCCCACGGCCAGTGTCTCGGCTGTTGATCTGTGCGTGATGACCGAACGGCCGGCGACGGCCGCCAACGTAAACGCGGCCCTGGCTGCCGCGGGGGGAGTGATCGGCACAACCGACCGCGCGCTGGTGTCCACTGATCTGCGCGCCCGCCCCGAAAGCATCATCATGGCTTTGCCGGAAACCCGCGTCACCAAGGGCGGCATGCTGCGGGTGTTCGGCTGGTACGACAACGAATGGGGCTTTTCCAACCGCATGCTGGACGTCGCCCGCCGCATGGCGCGGCCATGATCTGGCCATGGCCTGACAGCCTGTGATCAAGCCGAACATCGCTGCCATCTGCTTGGGCTTGACCACGCGTTTCGCCGCTGGCGGTTTCAGCACAGCCTGACGCGGGTCAGTCTGTGCGGCTTTTGTATTCGTAGCGGTAGTTGTAATTGTAGGAATAGCCCGCTTTGGCCTTGCTGGGATCAAAACCGTTCAGGATCGCCCCTGTCAGGCGCACCCCTGCCGAATCGCAAATCTTCATCATAGCCTGCACCTCGGCCACAGGCGTCTGATCAAAGCGCACAACCGCCAGAACGCTGCCCGCTTTGGCCCCGACGATCACCGGATCGGTCACGGCCAACACCGGCGGGCAGTCAAGAATGGTCATCTCGAACCGATCGTTCAAGGCTTCGATCAATTCGCCCAGCCTGCGGCGCATCAGCAGTTCCGAGGGGTTCGGCGGATAGGCCCCGGTGGGAATGAAGCACATCCCGTCAACAACACTTTTGCGCAGCACTTCGTCCAACGTCTTTTCGCCAGCCAGATATTCGGAAAGTCCGGGCCCGTTCTTGTGAATGCCAAAGTACTTGCGCAGTTGCCCGCGCCGCATGTCGGTATCCACAAGGCAAACGGTTTGCCCCGATTGAGCCGTGACCACAGCAAGGTTCAGCGATGTAAAGGACTTGCCCGCACCCGGAGCGGTTGACGTTATCGCCAGAGACCGGGTTTTGGAATCCAGCATGCCGAATTGCAGACTGGTGCGCAGACTGCGCAGACCCTCGATCGCCAATTCCGTGGGGTCGGTCAGGGCAAGGATCGAGTGGTCCTTTGCACCGGGCCCCTTTTTCGCCGAAGACGCAAGGTTGATCGTCGCGAACACCGGCAGTCCGATCTGTTCCAGCGCCTCGGTGCCCTGCACGGATTTGCGCATCCAGACGCGTGTCAGGTGGAAGGCAACACCCACAAGCGCGCCGATCATGACCATAAGCATTCGGATGATATTGGTACGGGGGGCCACCGCCGCGATTCCCACTTCGGCGGTGTCGATGATGCGAACATTGCCCACGGTGCTGGCCTTCAGAACGCGGACTTCTTGCGCGCGGGTCAGCAGTTCGGTGTAGATCTGCTGCGCCAGTTCCAGATCGCGCGTCAGGTTCAGCACCTCTTTCTGGGTCTCTGGCAGCGTTTCGACTTCGGTTTTCAATGCCGCCAGATCGTCTTGCAGCCGCACCCGCTGTGCCAGCAATTGCTCATAGATCGGGTGGCTGGTTTTGTAGCGCTGCTTGATATCGTCTTCTTTGTTCTGCAATGCGCGCAGTTCGGTTTCGATCCGTGTCACCTGCGACAACACGTTTTCGGTTTCGAACGTCAGGTCAACCGATTGCTGTGCCTGCCGATAATCGTTCAAGGCCTTTTCGGCCGCAGCCAGATTGGCCTGTGCCTCGGGCAGTTGTTCGTTGATGAAGGTCAGACTGCTTTCGGCCATCGCGGCGCTGCGGTCGATGTTTTGACGCACATAGGCACTGGCAATCGCGTTCAGCGTTCGCACGGCAACTTCGCCATCCTTGTGTATGTAACGCACTTCAAGGATGGACGACTGGCGGCCACGCTCGGTAACGGTCAAGGATCCGCTGATCCGTTCGATGGCGCTGCGTTCGCGCAGATGCACCAGCCTGAATTCACGTCCTGCTGGTGCGTTCAATGCCTTCAGTTTCAGCGCAACCCCGCGTGCGGCATCGCTCAGGCTTTGGCCGACTTTTCCGGCAAGTTCCGTTCCATCGGGAAGGACCAGCGTGTATGCGCCGTTTTCGCCCGCCGTGATGACCACTTCCTGCCCCACCAGTTCCGGCGGCACTTCCAGAAGTTCCAGCATGATCTGGTCGCCCTTGCGGGCAAAACGCTTCATGAAGCCGAAATCCGGAAGTGGCAGATTGTAGCGCGCCAAAGCCTGACCCATGAACGGGGCATAAACCGGGGTCACCTGCCAATCCAGATTTTGATCGGCCACAACCTGACCGATTATCAGCCGTGATCGGATGATTTCGATCTCGGTGGCAGACCGTGAATCGCTGGGCAGAAAATCACTAAGACCGCTGGGCAGGGCCAGCCCGCCAGAGGCCCCCTGTTCCAGTTGCAGCAACACATCCGCCTGATAGGTGGGGGGGGTATTCGCAAGATAGACCGTGGCAGAAAGCAGTCCCAGCAGTGCACCTGCGGCCACCCAGTTGCGCCCGTTCCAGATCACCGCGACCAGCTTGCGCAGGTCGATTTCGTCGCCTTCCGGCCCTTGCCGAGATGTCGCAGTCATGCAGAACCCTTGATTTTCAACTTTTCAGCCCAGGCCTTGGCGGCTTTTTCGACCTGGTCGAACACAATTTTATGGTAGTCCTGTGACTTGCGGTATGGGTCAGGCACGCCAGCGGCACCGACCCAATGATCAAACAGCATGGTCTTGCCGGACAGTTGCGGCGTCTCACGGCCGATCTGCGCCTTGTGACCCGCCTCCATCACCAGAATAAGATCGGCGGATTTGCCCAGATCGGCCGAAAACTGGCGCGCCACATGGCCGTCCAGCGATACGCCTTGCGCGGCTGCAATCTGACTGGCCGTATCATCTGCGGGCTTGCCGACCAAAGCGCCAATTCCCGCCGAACTTACGTCAAGGTGGGGCGCATGCAATTTCAACAAACGCTCGCCCAAAGGCGATCGGCAGATGTTCCCCACACAGACCACCAGCACAGTCTTAATCATTCAAAGCGCCCGTCAGTTGGCAGAAATGTTATCAACCGCCGTAACCGCCTGTACACTTGGAAGCAAGCCAGAGATTGCATCATTCCACTTTTGCAGCGGAGAACGGATGATATAGATGACATCCGACGGCTCCAGCACGAAACGCGTGCCCAGCAACATTCCGGTCGGGTCACTGGTTTCCAGCTGGAACACCGTGATGATGCCCGGACGGCGTTGGCGGAACACGAACACACCCCGCGCATCGGCCCTGACCTCGATCAGGCCGCCCTGACGGGTGATCGCCTGTGTCAGGGTGACCGGCTCTCGCGACAGGTCGATGACGTTCGGTTTCTGCACCTGGCCAAGCAGATAGGCCTCTTCGGCCCGCCGGCGCGGCACGTTCACCACGTCACCGTTGCGCAGTGTCGGGTTGTTTTGCTTGATGCCAGCCGACAGATAGCCCTCGAGATCGACGATGTACCGAGAGCTGCCACGCTGAATGCTGACCCGGCGCGTGTCTCCCAGTTCGGTCGCGCCACCGGCCGCCGTGACCGCCTCGACCAAAGTCACCGGCACGGTTGTCAGAACCTGACGGTTGGGGGCCTTCACTTCGCCCGAAACCACAACACTTTGCGAATTGAACGCTGCCACGCGCACTTCAAGCTGCGGGTCGGGGATGAATTCCGACAACCGGTCTGTGACTTCGGCCCGGATCTCTTCGGGGGCTTTGCCTTTGGCCTGCACCTGACCGATGAACGGATAAAAGAATGTCCCGTCCGATTGTACGCGGAATCCGGTTTCCTCGGCGCTGCGCTGGGGTCCTGCGGGCAAGGTCAGTTCCGGGTGGTCAAACACGATCACGTTCAGGATGTCGCCAACACCAACCTTGTAGTCCCAGTTGCCAGTGGCGGGCGCGCCCGAGGTCGCATGTCCGCGCGACGGGCTGGCAAAACTGCCGATGTTGCCTGCGTCCAGCCGAATGATCTCGACGTTTTCATCCAGTGATTTCTGCTGTTGCTCGGTGACGGGAAAGGAAACGAATCCATCCGTACAGGCGGAAAGGCCCAAAAGACACGCAAAAACAATCAAGAGCCCACGCATCTGCCCATCCCTCAAACAACTGTCACTTCGGTCTTAGGCGATAAGCCATGTCCGGAAAAGCCAGATTCAAAAACTGTCCACAGAGAAATTCAGAATCCCGCCGATGGTGTCGATTTGTCCACAGATTGCGGTACGGCGATTGCAGTTCTACTGCATGATGTTCTTGACCTTTGTCCCGAAACGCCGCTTCGTTGGGCGCCACGGTGGCTGCGCATGCTTGGCCTCGGGATTTCGCAAAGTTGCCACGGCAGGAAAACCATGTCCGTACTGAAAGACTTCTTCCAATCCGCCCCCATGGATGATGGGGATGCCGTAACCGGCCATTACTTTGAAATGGCATCGAACGATCCGGCCCGCCCCCAAGTCTGGGTCTACAGCGCAGCGCTGTCCTATGTGCCGGGGCAGGTGCTGGTTTTGCAGGCGATGTCCTCGGCCCCTGCGGCGCAGCTGACGATTGCCCGCGACGGGCTTGTCCCGGAAGTCGTGATCCAGACGACCGTGGCCACCCGCTTTGCCGCCACTCCGGCCGACTGTTCGGTCCGGGGCTGCGATTGGCCGCAGGTCTTTGACCTGCAGATCCCCGATGACTGGAAAAGTGGCGTCTATATCGTCACCGTGTCTGTTCCCGGCCACAGCTCGCAGGGGATGTTTGTTGTCAAGGCACGGCAGCCACAGGCAAAAATCCTGATGCTTTTGGCCACTGGCACCTGGTGCGCCTATAATGACTGGGGCGGATCGAACCACTATCAAGGCATCACCGGCCCGATGCAGGCCGATTTTGCGCCGCATGTCAGTCTGCTGCGGCCATGGGCCAAAGGGTTCGTTTCCTGGCCCGACGATGCCCCGCGCATTCCCCATGCGTCGCCCTTGCTGACGAAACCGCGCTATCCGCACATGGATTATGCCCGCACCAAGGGGGTTTCCAAGAAATATGCCAGTTCCGGTTGGGCGGCGTTTGAACGGCCCTTTGCGTTGTGGTGCGAAACGCAAGGCATCGCGCTGGATTACACCACGCAGCACGACCTGCACCGTGATCCGGACGCCTTGACGGGCTATGACCGGGTGCTGATCGTCGGGCATGACGAATACTGGACATGGGAAATGCGCGACCATCTGGAAGCCTGGCTTGATGCCGGGGGCCAGCTGGCGCGGTTCGCGGGCAATTTCTTTTGGCAGACAAGGCTGTCTGACGATCTGTTGACCCAGACCTGCTACAAGACCACCGCCGAGACAGCCGACCCGTTGGCGCAAAGCAACCGCCTGACCAGCTATTGGGACAACCCTGCTGTGGGTCGCCCTGCCGTGGCCACCATGGGGCTGACCGGATCGGCCGGGGTCTACGCCGGGTGGAGCCGCTGTGCCGCGCATGGTTCGGGCGGGTTTGCGGTCTATCGGCCCGAACACTGGGCGATGACGGACACCGGGCTGGGTTATGGCGATGTGCTGGGGGCCGCGTCGAAGATCTTCGCCTACGAGGTGGACGGTATCGACTATACGATGGACCAAGGCCTGCCGATGGCCGCCGCGGGCACCGGGCTGCAAGGGGATCTGACCATCGTCGGGCTGTCGCCCGCCACCACTTTGTCACATTCGACCGGCCCGCAGGATCGCGATGCCTTTATCGGCGCGGGTGATGCCGAAGATCTTGCGCTGCGGCTTTATGGCGGTGTGACGCCCGCGGCGGTGGCACGGGCCTCGCGCGGGAATGGCTGCATGGCCGAATACCGCCGGGGCAAGGGGGCGGTGTTCAACGCCGCCTCTTGCGAATGGGTGGCTGGCCTGATTGCCCGGGAACGCAGTGTGGAACAGGTTACGCGCAACGTGCTGTTGGGGGTCTGGGGATGATCTATCTGTGCCGCCATGGGCAAACCTTGTTCAACGCAGCGGGCCGCCGGCAGGGACAGGTTGACAGCGCCCTGACGGCCAAGGGCCAGGCGCAGGCCAGTGCGATGGGGCGGCGGCTTGCGGCGTTCAATCTGCCCGCGTTCCGGATTTATGCCAGCCCGTTGGGCCGCGCACAGCAGTCGGCCGGGCTGATCGCGGCGGAACTTGGGGGCGCGCCGATCACGCTTGACCCGCGCCTGATGGAGATCGGGATGGGATCCTGGGATGGCAAGACCGATGCCGAAATCGACGCCCGCCACCCGGGCCTGCGCGCCAGTCTGCCGGCCGAAGCGTGGTGGTTTCATTCGCCCGACGGTGAAAGCTATGCCATCTTTGCGGCGCGGCTGGCTGCCGCGATGGCGGTGATCCAGGCCGATCCTGCACCGGTGAAGATCGTCGTGGCCCATGCCGTCGTCAGCCGTGTGATACGGACGCAATGGGCAGGTCTGGCCGAAGCCGACGGCTACACCTTGCCGGTGCCTCAGGATGCCTTCTTTGCCCTGCAGGGGCGGGGGCACATCGAAACCATCGCCTGTTAGGCCGGCAAGGGTGATCTGATTGCGCGGCTGCGCCGCAATGTTTTCATCTCGCCTCCGCCTTGCGGCTGCGGCTTGGGGTTTTGGGGTATTTGAGACAAGGTGAAGGGGCGGGGCGTTACCACGCGCCCAGCACCGCCTGAAGATTGTCCCCAAGTTCAGGACACAAGTAGCCGCCCTCTTGGACGATCACCGTGGGCAGGCCCATCGCCTGCACCGACTGGCCGATGCGGGCAAAACCCTGAGTGGTAACGGCAAGCCCGGCAAAGGGATCGCCTTCGAACGCGTCAAGCCCCAGCGCCAGAACCAGAGTGTCGGCACCCCAGGCCTGCACCTTTTCAATCGCCTGCGTCAGCGCCGCCAGAAAGCCGTCATCCCCGGTGCCGCGTGGCAGGGGCAGGTTCAGGTTTGCGCCAAGCCCTGCGCCTGCACCGGTTTCATCGCCATAGCCCCAGAAGAACGGATAGAACCGTTCAGGGTCGGCGTGGATGGATACGGTCAGCACATCGGCGCGGTCGTAGAACATGCCTTGGGTGCCGTTGCCGTGGTGCAGGTCGACGTCCAGGATCGCCACGCGGCGTCCGGCATCGGTCAGCCGTTGCGCGGCGATGCCCGAATTGTTCAGATAGCAGAACCCGCCCGCCAGTTCCGCAAAGGCATGGTGCCCCGGCGGGCGGCAGAGGGCATAGGCGGCGGTCTGCCCGCCCAGCACCAGACCGGCTGCATGGATGGCGGTTTGCGCGCTTGCATAGGCCGCGCCCCAGGTTTGCGCCGAAATCGGGCAAGAGGTATCGGTCATGTGAAATCCGGCCTGTCCAACCGCCGACCTGGGATAGCCGTCGGTGCGGTTGGCGGGGTGGATGTTCGGGATCACCTCGGCACTGGCACCTTCGATCCGGGTCCAGCGGGTGTGGATGCCTTGCAGGAAGGTCAGATAGCGGTGCGGATGCACCGCCGCGATGGGGGCCAGCCCGGCATCGGGCGGGCGCACCACCGGCGCTCCCATTTGGCGGACAGCCCCCAGCAGGGCATCGATGCGGGCGGGCTTTTCCGGGCAGGGGCGGGGCGCGCCCGAGGACAGGAACATCTGCGGATCATGCGCGCGCTGCGCGTCGTCAAAGACTGTGATCATGGTGCAGGGCACGCAGGCCCTCTCCTTCCAGAATATAGGGGTCGGCGTTGTCGCGCAGCCCAAAACCAAGTGTTTCGTAAAAGCCGATGGCGGGCAGGTTGCTGCGCTTGACCATCAGGGCCATGAACGCAGGCTGCCAATCCTGCGCGGCGGCCAGCGTGGCCGCCAGCAAACCACGCCCCAGGCCTTTGCCGCGCGCGCCCGACCGCACATAGAGGTCTTGCACGAACACCCCCATCGCGCCGCGCCAACTGGAATACTCGGGCAGGAACAGGCAAAAGCCCAGCGTCACGGCCTGTTCTTGTGCCAGAAGTACA
>CAZCFC010000040.1:0-2241 GCA_964497815.1 uncultured Cypionkella sp. | reverse complement strand
AGGGCCGCAACCCCGCCGCCGATGCTGCCGCCTTCGGCTTCGGCCATCTCGGACAGCAACGCATGGATCAGCGGCGCATCGGCGGCTATGGCAGGGCGATAGGTGATCAAGATGCCACCCCGCTTGCGCCTTTCAGTGCCAGCATGGTTCGGGCCTCATCCGGGGTCGCCACCACGCGACCCAGACCTTCGACGATACCGCGGATTTGCGCCACCAGCTGCGCGTTCGACTGCGCCAGCACCCCTTTGGCGGCGTAAAGATTGTCCTCCAGCCCCACCCGCACATGGCCGCCCATCGCCGCCGCCATCGCCGCCATGGGCATCTGCATCCGCCCCGCCGCAAGCACGGAAAACTGGTAGCCCTGCCCGAACAGCCTGTCGGCCGTGCGCTTCATCAGGACCAGCATGTCGGGATCGGCGGCCATTCCGCCCAGCACGCCAAAGACGAACTGGATGAACAGCGGCCCTGCCACCGCGCCGCGATCAACAAAGTGCTTCAGCATGTAAAGGTGGCTGACATCATAGCATTCGAATTCGAACCGCGCGCCGCGTTGGGTCCCCATCTGATCAAGGACAAAGGCAATGTCGCGGGGCGTGTTCTTGAAAACCAGATCCTCGGACCCTTCCAGAAACGGTTTTTCCCAGGCATGTTTCCAGTTGGTGATCCGTGCAGCCATCGGATAGAGGGCGAAGTTCATCGTGCCCATGTTCAGGCTGCACATTTCGGGCTGAAACCGCAGGGGGGCGGCCAGCCGCTGATCAAGCGTCATCACGGCCGATCCGCCGGTTGTCATGTTGATCACGCCGTCACAGCCCGCCCGGATCGTGCCCAGAAAACCTGCCCAATGATCGGGCGCGCTGGAGGGTTGTCCGCTGACAGGGTCGCGGGCGTGCAGGTGCAGGATTGCAGCGCCTGCCTGTGCCGCGCCGATGGCTGATGCCGCAATCTCGGCCGCTGTCACCGGCAGATAGGGCGACATCGAGGGCGTGTGGATCGACCCTGTGATCGCGCAGGAAATGATGATTTTCGACATGACGACTCCTGATTTGTCACCACCCTGCCACGCGCGCGTGCGCTTCGCCAGTGGGCGAAGATGCCCCGTCCTTCGGGGCAATGGGCCAGACCATGACGCCCTGCCTGATCTGGCAAAGCCCGCGCCGGGGCCCATCGGCACCGCCGTTGTGGCAGTGTCCGGTTGCACCCGGCCCCCCCCCGCAGACGCCTTATGTCGGGGGCGGCCGCATGGCGCGCGCCGACAGGCCGGCGGCCTTTGGGTCTGACAAGGGGCACAGCGGTGCGCGGCGTTGTAAGGGCCGTTCGCACCAGCCTTGCGGCACCAGCCGCTGCCCGCGCCAGCCCCAGCACGGCAAAGTCAGGGGCGGTGCCACCCGCGCCCGCATCAGCCGCCATGTGCAGCGCCGTCTGACGCGCCCCCCGCCGACTGCAGCCGGGCAGCACCTGTGCAAGTGCTGCCCGCATCTGCGGTAAATCCTGCTTCTGTTTCACACCATCGCGACCTAAGCTGCGATCAAAACGGGGGCGGCGATGTTCTTTCAGCAAACCGAAGCATGGGAAAAGCTGGGTGCGGCGGTTGTATCAGCCCTGACCACGCTTTGCGCCGAACAGGGGCTGACGGCGGACAGGCTGGGACTGGTGCTGGTGACAAAAGGGGCGGCGGGGCCCGAAGGCTTTGCCCATCGCGGTGCCGTGGCGGGCTATCCCTGTTCGCTGGTCAAGGCGTTTCATCTGATACACGCGCTGTCTGCATTGGAAGAAGGCCGCGTTGCGCCGCATGGCGAGATGGACCGGGCGATGCGCGACATGATCCGCTGGTCATCGAACACAGCCACCAACTATGTGATCGACCTGATCACGGGCACCACCGGCGACACCCTGCTGCAGGGCGCGGAATATCTGGATTGGGTCAACAAGCGTGAGCGCTTGAACCGGTTCTTCTGGGCGCTGGGATGGCCGGAATGGGAGGGCTGCAACATCAGTCAAAAGCTGATGGATGATGTGCGTTATGGCCGCGAGGCGCAGTATGCGGGTGTGGACGGGGTGAACCTGAACCGCCTGACGCCCCTGGCCTCGGCGCGGTTGCTATGGGCGTTGTTCGAGGGCGATCTGCCAATCTCGGCCCCCGCCCGCGCCCGCGCGCAGGCGATCTTGCACCGCGATGCCCAAGGGGCCGAGGCCGCCGACCCCCACTATCAGCTGTCGGGGTATTTTGCAGGCCAGTTG
>CAZCFC010000039.1:0-15978 GCA_964497815.1 uncultured Cypionkella sp. | reverse complement strand
ACAAGGGCGGGCTGGAGGTGTGTTGGGAAAAGAACATCAGCACCCTGCGCGCCTGTCTTGAGCCGAATTTGCAGTCGGGCGAATGGCATGACGTTGACGCGCCTGTGCTGGCCACGATCTATGAGCGCTTCATCGCAGCCATTCGCGGCGAGGGTGTGGCGGACCCCGACTTTGCCCGCGGTGCCGCCTTGCAGCGCCTGCTGGACCGGGCCGAGCAATCGGCGGGTCAGGGTGGGTTAAGCCTGAAGGTCTGATCCCCGTTCGGGCCAATCTACGGGGCGGTTCAGGCCGCCCCGGTTTCATCCAAAATGCCGCGCATATGTTGACGCGGATCAAGGCGGCGCAGCATTTGGCGCTGTAGCCTCGGGCGAATAATGGCTGGAGGCCGATGATGCGTCTGACGATGATACTGTTTTCAATGATTTCAACGACACTGATGGGCGTGGGAATTATTGTTGCCCTGACCACCGGGAATGACACGCTGACGCCCATTCTGATTGCTGCGGCAATCGGATTTGTGCTGGCCTTGCCGGTATCCTGGCTTGTCGCCCGGCAGTTGCAGTAATTCCGGTATGTGCGGCAGCCTGCGGTATGGCGGGCTGCTGTGACCATCACGTCACCGAAGGGAAACACCATGGCCGCGACCAAGGGCTATTCGTTCACACAGATCTGGCTGCACTGGGGTGTGGCCGCACTGATCCTGTACCAGCTGATTTTTGGCGAGGACATGGGCGACGCATGGGAGGCCGTCGAGGACAATACCGTGCCAATGATGACGAATTGGGTCTGGGCGCATATCCTTGTCGGCATTTCGGTTCTGGCGCTGGTGGCTTGGCGCATTGGTTTGCGTCTGACGCGCGGCGTGCCACAGGTGCCGCACAGCGGCAGCGCTTTGATGGATAAGGCTGCCGAATGGGGACATCTGGCGCTGTATGCGGTGATGGTGCTGGCGCCGGTGTCGGGCTTGGTCGCTTGGTATGGCGGGGTTGAGGCTGCGGCCGAGGTGCATGAGCTGTTCAAGCCCGCGCTGATCCTGCTGGTGCTGGGCCATGTCGCGGCGGCGCTGTACCACCAGTTCATTCTGAAAGACGGGCTGCTGTTGCGGATGAAGCGTCCGCTGGATTGATCCTGGGCGAGAGCGGGTGGCACGCGCGGTCAGGCGTTCAGGAACACGCGCACGGTTTCTTCGAATTCGCGCGGGCGGTCGGCGTGCAGCCAATGGCCTGCGCCCGGCAGTTTGGCAAACCGCGCCTTGGGAAACAGCGCGCGGATGGTGTCGCGGTATTCGGGTTTGACATAGTGCGATTCCGATCCGGTCAGAAACAGGGCCGCGTTGTCGAACTGACCTTGCGTGCCGGGCCAGCCGACGATTTTCGGCATCTCGGATTCAAGCACATCGAGATTAAGCCGCCACACAGGCGGGGTTGTCTTCAAGTCCAGTGATTGCAGGAAGAACGCGCGCAGGGCCGGGTCTGCAATAGCGGTGGACAGGCGGCGGTCGGCCTCGCCGCGCGTGGGTGTGCCGGACAGGTCAAGCCCGCGCATCGCCCTGATATGGCCGCTTTGATCATGGGCGTAGGCGACCGGGGCAATGTCGGCCACCACAAGGCGGCGGATCAGATCGGGGTGGGTCAGCGCCAGTTGCATCGCCGCTTTGCCGCCCATCGAATGGCCCAACAGATCGACCTGCCCCCCATGGGCCGCAATCACCTCTGCCAGATCGGCGGCCATGTCGGGATAGCTTTGGCTGTTTGCGCGCGGGCTGTGGCCGTGGTTGCGCATGTCCACCGTGATCACATCGCGGCTGTCGGCAAGGTGGCGGGCGATGACGCCCCAGTTGCGGCCCGACCCGAACAGGCCATGCACGATCAGCAAGGGCAGCGTCGCGGCTGCGGGATGTGTTGCGGGGTATCGGGTGGTGGCCAGCATGGCATGATCCTAGAACGATCCGGCTGCCGTGGCCAGAGCGGTTGATGCCGCGCATGTCGGGCGCTAAGGTTGCCCAAATAAAGGGGAAGCCGATGAGCGCAGTCACGATCCAGCAGATGGCTGACCGGGTGGCCGGGCTGATGGAAGAGCGGTTGCAGGTGCGCGGGGCCGGATTGACCGAAAAGCTGCGCAAGGGCGGTCGGCTGTTGCCGCGCCGCGTGCGTGCGCAGGCACAGGTTCTGGCGCAGGCGGCGGTTCTGGCGCAGAACCCCAAGCTGATGATGCAACTGGATCATGCCGCGTTGGCGCAGGCCTATGATGTTTGTGTCAAGCATCTGGGCCGGTTGAACGCCTGGGACCGGCGCAAGGGCGCTATCCTTGGGGTTGCGGCGTCGATCGCGGCGTCGGTGCTGGTGCTGGGGGCGCTGTTGTTGATGGTGCTGCGCTGGCGTGGGTTTATCTAGGGTGGCGCGGATCGGCTGAGCCGCGGCACCGTCCGCAAGGCCACGCAATCCGGCAAAGTGAGCGCCCACAGTTTGGCAAGCCGGACCCAACGATCCGGGCGCGGGCCAGTGTAAGGCCATGTCCTGGTGGTGCCGCCGACGCTTTCGGTCGTGTCCAGCGCACATCTGGCCAGACCGGCCGCCCTTGGCAGCAGACGCGCGCCGTCGCGGCTTGCCCTGTTGCAGCACGACCGACACCAATTCGGCCAAACCCCGGCGAAGGCCGGCATGGGCCCCATTGCCTGGCGCGCGTTCCAGCTGGGGAACTGTCTGGACTGGCCATGAAAAAGGGGCGCAGCATGGCGCTGCGCCCCGTTTCCATTGGCTTTTGACGGCGCTTACAAACCCGGATAGATCGGGAAGCGTTGGCACAGCGCCTCGACCTTGGCCTTCACGGCCTCTTCCACGGCGGCGTTGCCTTCTTCGCCGTTGGCGGCCAGACCATCGACGACCTCGACGATCCAATCCCCGATCAGGCGGAATTCATCCGTGCCAAAGCCGCGGGTGGTGCCAGCGGGGGTGCCAAGGCGAATGCCGGAGGTGATGGTTGGCTTTTCGGTATCAAACGGGATGCCGTTCTTGTTGCAGGTGATATGGGCGCGGCCCAAGGCCTTTTCGGTGGCGTTGCCCTTGACGCCCTTGGGGCGCAGATCGACCAGCATCAGGTGGGTGTCGGTGCCGGAGGTCACGGTGCCAAGCCCGCCTTTCATCAGCTGATCGGCCAAGGCCTGCGCGTTGGCAATCACCTGCGCCTGATAGGTCTTGAATTCGGGGCGCAGCGCCTCGCCAAAGGCCACCGCTTTGGCCGCGATGACATGCATCAAGGGGCCGCCCTGGATGCCCGGGAAAATCGCCGAGTTGATTTTCTTGGACAGCGACTCGTCGTTCGTCAGGATCATGCCGCCGCGCGGGCCGCGCAGGGTTTTATGCGTGGTGGTGGTGGCGACATGGGCGTGCGGGAAGGGGGAGGGATACAGGCCCGCCGCGACCAGACCGGCAAAGTGGGCCATATCGACCAGCAGGTAGGCACCGACCGAATCCGCGATCTCGCGCATTTTCGCAAAGTCGATGATGCGCGGAATGGCAGAACCACCGGCGATGATCATCTTGGGTTGATGCTCGGTCGCAAGCGCCTGCACCTGATCATAATCCAGCGTCAGGTCTTGCGCGCGCACGCCATATTGCACGGCCTTGAACCATTTGCCGGATTGGTTCGGGGCGGCGCCGTGCGTCAGGTGGCCGCCTGCGTCAAGGCTCATGCCCAGAATCGTATCGCCGGGCTTGATCAGCGCCTGAAACACGCCCTGATTGGCCTGGCTGCCCGAGTTGGGCTGCACGTTGGCATAAGCCACGCCGAACAATTCGCAAGCGCGCGAGATCGCCAGATTTTCGGCCACGTCCACGAACTGACAGCCGCCGTAGTACCGCTTGCCCGGATAGCCTTCGGCATATTTGTTCGTCATGACAGAGCCTTGCGCCTCCATCACGGCGCGGCTGACGATGTTTTCCGATGCAATCAGTTCGATCTCGTGGCGCTGGCGCCCCAATTCCGAAGTGATCGAACCGAAGAGTTCCGGATCGCGGGAGGCAAGGCTTTCGGTGAAAAAGCCGGTGTCGCGGGGCGTGGCGGTCATGGGCGTCTCCTAAGGATGGGGGTCGCAGGGCTTGGCGGGTATTTAGGGCAAGGGATTGTGCGGGGGAAGGTCATAAAACGACGGGTATTCGGACCAGTGCGAAATGGCTGCGCTTATCGGAAACCTGTGGGGCGGATGGAAAACCTGTGGCAGCCGATCTGGCGCATGTCCGAACCGCTGCACTCTTCCGCCGGAAATGCCCGGTAAGGGCTTGAGTTTGCCCGGATCGCCCGCCAAGACTGTCCGGACAGTGGGGGAAACCAAGTGCCGTTTCATCGGATCGCGTTCAAGGCAAGCCCGGCACCCGCCGCACAAGAGGCGTTCGCACGCCTGACAGCGCGGCATGGTCAGCACGCGGACGAGGCCGCCGATGTGGTCGTGGCCTTGGGCGGCGACGGGTTCATGTTGCAGACCCTGCACGAGGTGCAGAAACTGGGCCTGCCGGTGTATGGCATGAACTGCGGCACGGTTGGGTTTCTGATGAACACCTTCTCGGTCGATGATCTGCCCGCAAGGTTGGCGCTGGCGGAAGAGGCGGTGATCAACCCTTTGGCGATGCGGGCGGTTTCGGCGGATGGCACGGTGACCGAAGCGTTGGCGATCAACGAGGTGTCGCTGTTGCGGGCCGGTCCACAGGCAGCCAAGCTGCGGATTTCGGTGGATGGCAAGGTGCGGCTGGAAGAGCTTGTCTGCGACGGCGCCCTGCTGGCGACGCCAGCGGGGTCTACCGCCTACAACTATTCCGCACATGGGCCGATCCTGCCGATCGGGTCGGATGTGCTGGCGCTGACGCCGATGGCGGCGTTCCGGCCCCGGCGCTGGCGGGGGGCGCTGTTGCCCAAGGCCGTGGTGGTGCGGTTTGAGGTGCTGGAGCCCGATAAAAGACCGGTGCGCGCCGATGCCGACAGCCGCCCGGTGCAGGATGTGGTGTCGGTGGAAATCCGGTCCGATCCGTTGATCCGCCACCGCATTCTTTTCGACCCCGGTCACGGATTGGAAGAGCGGCTGATTGTCGAGCAATTTGCCTGATCCCGCGCGGTTTGCGGGCCGGCTTCGGCTAGCGTTTCGTCCAGCCTTCGATCTTGCGGTAAAGGGTTGAAGGCGAAAGTTCCAGCACCCGCGCCGCCTTGGGCACCGATCCGCCGTGGCGGGTCAGCGTTGCCTCGATCAGCAACCGTTCCACCTCGGCAAAGGGGCGGCCCAGCAGGCTGTCAAGGTTGAACGGGGTGTCGGTGGGGGCGGCGGGTTCACGCTGGGGGTCTGTCGCGGTGGCATCAGCCTGCAACAGCAGGCTTTCAGGCAGCTTGTCTTGTGTCACCACGCCACCGTCATGCAGCACCACAATGTTGCGGATGACATTCAGCAACTGTCGCACGTTGCCCGGCCAGGGCAGGCGGCGGAACAGCGACTGCACGCAGGGGTCCAGCCCGGCAAATTCCTTGGACTCTTCCTGGGCAAAGCGCGACAGCGCGGCCTGGGCAATTTCGATCACGTCGTCGTCGCGGTCGCGCAGCGGGGGCATATGGATGGGCACCACGAACAGCCGGTAGAACAGGTCTTCGCGGAAATGCCCGCGCCGCACCGCATCCATGGGGTCGCGGTTGGTGGCACAGACAATGCGGACATTGACCTTGCGCGGGCGGGTCGCCCCCACGGGCACCACCGTCGAGGTCTGCAAAAAGCGCAGCAGCTTGGTTTGCAGCGCCGGGGCCATCTCGCAGATCTCATCCAGAAACAGCGTGCCGCCATCGGCTGCGGTGGCCGCGCCGGGTTTGTCGGAAATGGCCCCGGTGAAGCTGCCCTTCATATGGCCGAACACCTCGGATTCCAGCAGGTCCTGCGGGATGGCCCCGCAGTTCAGCGCGATGAAAGGCCCGGTCGCACGCGGTGAATTGGCATGGATGGCCAGGGCGCACAGCTCTTTGCCGGTGCCGCTTTCGCCGGTGATGAACACCGTGGCCATGGACCGCGCCACCGAGGTGATCTTGCCGTGGATGCGGTTCATGCTGTCAGAGCTGCCGATGAAGACACCCGCGTTCGGGGCCGGCGGGGGCGGGGCGGCAGCGGGGCGCGGCGGATTGCGCCGGGGCGGGGCCGCGCCCGTCGTGGCTGTTGCCCCGGCATTGGCAACGGCGTTCAGAAAGCGGGCTTCGTCAAAGGGCTTGACCAGAAATTCATGCGCACCGGCCCGCATGGCCTCGACCGCCTTGTTGATCGAGCCATGGGCCGTCATGACAATCACGTTGGCATCCGGGCGCAGGCGCAGGAAATCCTGCATCAGGTCCAGACCGTCACGGTCGGGCAGCACAAGATCCAGCACCACCACCTTGGGATCGGCGTTCTGAAAGGCGGACATGCCTTCGGCGGCCGAGGCTGCGGTGATCACCGTATGCCCGGCGGTGGACAGCACCGAGCGGTACAGCAGCAGCAGCGACGGGGTGTCTTCGATCAGCAGGATCGGCAGGCGGACGTTATTGGTCTGTGGCATCTTCCCCCCCTTGCAGATCCGCCTTGCGGGCGACAAAACGGATCAGCTTTTGCAGTTCCAGACGGGTTTGCTGCCAAAGAGGGGGCAGGCGTTCCGGGCTGTGGCTGTCGCTGTGGGCCAGCTTGTTCATGATTTCAGCCAGATGTTGCAGGCGATACCCGCCAGCGGTTCCGGCAAGGGCGATCAGCACATGGGTTTGCGCCCGGATGGTGGCCCAGACCGGGCCGTCTTGCGCCGCGGTCAACTGGCGTTCGGCCGCGCACAGATCGTCAAGCAGGCGGTCAACCAGTTCTGCCGCCGTGGCCGGGCCTGCCATGGCCAACAGCCTGTCAAACCGGGCGGGGTCAATATCGGGCAGGGCATTGGCCGTTGCGTCAGGGCTGTTCAGCGCCGCCGTCACGGCAGCCCCCAAGGCAACCGGGCTGGTGACGGGTTTGGACACCACTACCGTCGCCCCCGCCGCGTGGACAGCGCTGCGCATGGCCTTGTCGGCATGGGCCGTGATGGCCAGAACCGCAAGCCGCGCCAATGGGCCGGGCAGGTTGCGCAGGTGGCGGATCACATCCATGCCGGTCATCCGGGGCATTTCAATGTCGATCACCAGAAGATCAAAGCTTTCGCGTTCCAGTCGCCCGATAGCCTCGACACCATCCGACGCCAGCACCACTTCGGCCCCCATCTGCACAAGGAAGCGCTGCAAGATCAGGCGGCTGGTCGGTGTGTCGTCCGCCACCAATACCCGGCAGCGGGCCAGATCCGGCAGATTGGTGCCGGGCAAAGGCGGCGGCGGCAGGTTTGATTGGTCTGGCAAGGGCAGATCGACGGTGATTTCGGCGCCACCTTCGGGGCGGTTGCGGGCGATGATGTGGCCGCCCACGCGGTCCACCATATCGCGCACGATGTGCAGTCCAAGGCCAGAGCCGGGTTTGGCGGCATGTTCGGGGCGGCTGTTGACGTGAAACAGCCGGGGCAGGGCGGTTTCATCAAAACCGGGGCCCTGATCGGACACTGCGATGCCAAGACGCCCTGCGTTCAGGCTGATCTTGCAGGTCACACAGCCTGTCCCGGCGAATTTGACAGCATTGCCCAAAAGGTTTGACAAAACCCTCTCGACCAAGGCCCGGTCGATGCGCAGTTGCGGCGGAAGACCTTGGGTCAGCAGCCGAAATTCAAGCCCGTTTTCACGCGCGCGCCCCTGCCAGCGCAACCGGATGTTGTCGATCAGCCGGTCGGTTTGCAGCAGGTCTTGCGCAAGGTCATCGGCATTGGTTTGGCCCAGCATGATCGTCAGCGCCTGTTCCAGCAACAGCGACAGCGCCTCGGTTGCGGCGCGGGTGCGGGCGATTTTTTCGCGGTTGGCACTGTTCAGGCCCGCCGTATCGACAAGACGCAGGCCGCTGACCACCTCTGACAAGGTCGCGCGCAGATCATGGCCCAGAAGCGACAAGGTCGGAGCATCGCGCGGGTCCAGCGCGGGCAAGCCATAGGCATTCCCGTGATCTGTCATCCGCGCCGTCCCGACAGGCACAGCGGGCAACGCATGCCGTCAAATCCAGACTGATCCATCCACCTCATGCAAAATGAGGTTACGCATCATGGCGGCGATGTCCAGCCGCCATGTCAAACTGCAGCCCTTCAGCCCTTGGCATAGCCCAAGGTTTGCAGCGCCTGCGTGATCTCGTCCAGAATCGCCGGATCGTCGATGGTGGCGGGCATTTTCCAATCGGTCCCATCGGCAATCTTGACCATGGTGCCGCGCAAGATCTTGCCGGACCGGGTTTTTGGAAGGCGGTCCACCACCACAGCGCGTTTGAAATCCGCCACGGGGCCGATTTTCTCGCGCATCAGCTTGACGCATTCGGCCACGACGTCCGAAGACTGCCGGTTGGCACCCTTGTTCAGGCACAGGAAACCCACCGGGCTTTGGCCCTTCAGCGCGTCGGCCACACCGATCACCGCGCATTCGGCCACGTCCTTGTGGCCTGCCAGAACCTCTTCCATTGCTCCGGTGGACA
Source organism: uncultured Cypionkella sp. (assembly GCA_964497815.1). GTDB lineage: Bacteria > Pseudomonadota > Alphaproteobacteria > Rhodobacterales > Rhodobacteraceae > Cypionkella. Next base: position 7,409 of record CAZCFC010000039.1, on the reverse strand, counting down.
GGCGGTGGCCCGCGACGTTGATCACGTCATCGGTGCGCGCCATGATGTAAAGATAGCCATCTTCATCGACATACCCCGCGTCGCCGGTTTCATAGTAGCCGGGGAAATGCGCCAGATAGCTTTTCTTGAAGCGGTCCTCGGCGTTCCACAGCGTGGGCAGGGTGCCGGGCGGCAGCGGCAGTCTGATCGCAATCGCGCCCAACTGGCCCGCAGCAACGGCGTGGCCGCCCTCATCCAGCACCTGCACGTCAAAGCCGGGCATGGCGACGGACGGCGAGCCGATCTTGACCGGAAGCGGTTCGATCCCCATCGGGTTGGCGGCGATGGCCCAGCCGGTTTCGGTCTGCCACCAGTGATCAATCACCGGCACATTCAAATGGCGCTGCGCCCACAGGATGGTATCGGGGTCGGCCCGTTCACCGGCGAGGTACAGGGTTTTCAGGTGCTTCATCGCATAGTCTTTGACCAATGCGCCATCTGGATCGTCGCGCTTGATCGCGCGCAGGGCGGTGGGGGCGGTGAAAAAGGATTTCACCTTGTTCTCGGCAATCACCCGCCAGAACGTACCTGCATCCGGGGTTCCGACCGGTTTGCCTTCGAACACAATCGTCGTGCAGCCCGCAATCAGCGGCGCATAGCAGATATAGCTGTGCCCAACGACCCAGCCGACATCTGACGCGGCCCAGAACACATCGCCCGGCCCGCAATCATAGATCGCCCGCATGGTCCAGTTCAGCGCCACCAGATGCCCCGCGGTGGGCCGCACGACGCCCTTGGGTGCGCCGGTGGTGCCGGACGTGTACAGGATATAGGCCGGATGATCGCCCGAAACCGGCACGCATTCAGCGGGTTTCACGCCATACTGGAAGGTGTGCCATGCCACGTCGCGGCCAGGGGTCAGCTTGGCAACCTCTTGCTCGCGCTGGAAAATAACGCAAAAGCTGGGCTTGTGGGTGGCCATGTTGATGGCGGCATCCAGCAGCGGCTTGTAATGCACGATGCGGTTCGGTTCGATGCCGCAGGAGGCCGCGATGATGGCCTTGGGGGTGCAGTCATCAATCCGCACCGCCAGTTCATTGGCGGCAAAGCCGCCGAACACCACGGAATGTATTGCGCCAAGCCGGGCGCAGGCCAGCATCGCCTCCAGGGCTTCGGGCACCATCGGCATGTAGATGATGACGCGGTCGCCCTTGCCCACGCCCTTTTCACGCAAAGCGCCCGCAAGGGATGCCACGCGGGTCTGCAATTCCTTGTAGGTGATGCCCTTGCGCAGATGCGTTACCGGGCTTTCATGGATGATCGCCAGTTGGTTGCCACGCCCGGCCTCGACATGGCGGTCCACCGCGTTCCAGCAGGTGTTGACGGTGGCATCGGTGAACCATTCGTAAAAGGGCGCGCGGCTGTCATCCAGCGCCCGGGAGGGCGGTTTGACCCAGTCGATGCCCTGCGCCGCCTGCATCCAGAATGCATCCGGATCTGCTTTCCAGCCAGCGTAAACCTCACGGTATCCCATGGTATGCCTCCTCCAAAGCTTGTCACCTGTTACGCGGCGGGGGCCGAGTCGCGCAATGATGTTAGGCGCGCGCGGCGCGGGCTGCGACAAAAAGTTTGCAGAAATGCGGTGATCCGGGTGGCAAAGTTTTGCAAACCAAGGGGTTTATCGCGGATTTTGCAAGATAAGGTCAGTTTTGCAAACCATGCCAATGCGGGAATGGACGTGGTTTGTCGCGGCGGTGGCTTCCCCGTGCCGCAGTGGTTCGGGGAAGCCACGGTCCATCGGGATCAGAAGCGGATCGCAAGTGTCGCGCGAACGGATTGCGCTTTTGTCGAGAAGCCGGCGTTCATCGTCAGGTCGTCATCGACCTGCTGGTCAATCAGGCTGTAGTGCCCGAAATCGGTCATCCGGTATTCCAGTTTCAACGAGGTCTTCTTGCCGATCCGGGTTTCAATGCCGGCACCAATGGTTGGCGCGGTCAATGCAAGATTTTCGGAGGTACCGCCCAGACTTCCCCCCACGTCGCCCGCGAAGTCTATTTCGAAATTGCCGTGGGTCATGCCCAGCAAACCATAAATCATGGTGTTATCCGACGTCAGATAGCCAAGGCGGCCCAGACCGGAGATCATGTTTTTTGCCTGCAACGCGGATTCGATGCTGATCGGCGGGCTGCCTTTGCCCAGGGCGTCGGCGCCGAAACTGATGCCGGACTCGTTGGATGTCGAGGTTGCGGTGTAATCAAATTGCAGCCCTGCAACCCAACCGTTGCCAAGATCGCGGCCATAGCCCAGTTCCAGCCCGACCAGTCCACCCGCAGAACCAAGAGCCGGCAGTTTAAGGCCAAACATGGATTCAGGCTCGACAATGGTATCAAGCCCAATCCCAAGACCGTATGCCGCAAAGTTTTGTCCCACAGAGACACCGGTCCAGACGCCGGTCCAGAATGACGGGGCGATGGGGCTGGTCACTTCGGGCTCTTGTGCCACGACGGCCGCGCCGCCTGCATTGGCGCCAGATGCGGCAAGTGACACCGCGCAGGCCAGAATGCAGACGGGTTTGGTCATGAAGGCTGTGTAATGGGGTATAGGCGTATTCCTGATTGGCTGTCTACTCCGCGCACGGGAGCGATCACAGCGCTATGCAGGTTCGCCGGCATAAGCAAATGAGCATAAGAGTGCGCGTCGTCAGCCCCAATTGGCGGGGCTGACGACGGCGGATCAGCCGTAATGCGCCACCGGCGTTCCCGCCAGGGCCGAGATGTTCAGCAGACCCCGCGCGGTGATGGACGGCGTCACGATATGGGCGCGATTGCCCATGCCCATCAGGATCGGGCCAACCTCCAGCCCCCCGGCCTTGAGTTTCAGCAAGTTGCGGGCGGTGTTGGCGGCATCGGTATAGGCGAAGACCAGAATATTCGCGGCCCCTTGCAGGCGCGAACCGGGGAAGATGCGGGCGCGCAGGTCGGGGTCAAGCGCCGCATCCGCGCTCATCTCGCCTTCGTACTCGATGTCGCATTCCCGGGCGTCCAGAATTTCCATGGCGGCGCGCATGCGGCGGCCTGAATCGCTGTCCAGATTGCCAAAGTTCGAATGGCTGCACAGCGCCACCTTGGGCGTCACGCCAAAGCGGCGGGCGTGGCGGGCGGCACCGATGATGGTTTGCGCGATCTGCTCGGGCGTGGGGATGGGGTTCACCTGTGTATCGGCCACAAACAGCGGGCCATCTTCCAGGATCATCAGGGACAAGGCGCCCTGCGGGTGCAGACCCTTGCGCGCCAGAATCTGGCGAACATAGCCCAGATGCCACAGATATTGGCCAAAGGTGCCGCAGATCATGCTGTCGGCATCGCCGCGATGCACCGCGATGGCCGCAATCGCCGTCGAATTGGTGCGCATGACGGCCCGCGCAATATCCGGGGTTACGCCTTGGCGGGCCATCAGTTCGTGGTAGGAACCCCAGTAGTCGCGATAGCGGTGATCGCTTTCCGGGTTGATGATTTCAAAGTCGCGGTCGGGCCGGATCGGCAGGCCCGCGCGTTCGCAGCGGGTGGCGATGACCTCGGGGCGGCCAATCAGGATCGGTTTATCCGTCATCTCTTCCAGCATCGCGTTGGCGGCGCGCAACACCCGTTCATCCTCGCCTTCGGCAAAGATGATACGGCGGGTGGCCTGACGGGCTGCTTCGAAGACCGGGCGCATGATCAGGGCCGATTTGAACACCGATCCGTTCAACTTTTCGCGGTAAGCGTCCAGATCGGCAATCGGGCGGGTGGCGACACCGGTTTCCATGGCGGCCTTGGCAACGGCGCTGGCCACCACGCCGATCAGGCGCGGATCAAAGGGTTTCGGGATCAGGTAATCGGCACCAAAGGTCAGTTGTTCACCCTTGTAGGCGGCGGCTGCCTCGGCGCTGGTGGTGGCGCGGGCAAGGGCGGCGATGCCGTCAATGCAGGCCAATTCCATCTCGGCGTTGATGGTGGTGGCCCCCACGTCCAGAGCGCCCCGGAATATGAAGGGGAAACACAGCACGTTGTTGACCTGATTGGGAAAGTCGCTGCGTCCGGTGGCCATGATCGCATCGGGGGCGACGGCCAGAACCTCAGAGGGCAGGATCTCTGGGTTGGGGTTGGCAAGGGCAAAGACGATGGGGCGCGGGGCCATTTTTGCCACCATCGCCGCCGTCAGCACACCAGGACCGGAAAGCCCCAGAAACAGGTCCGCGCCACCGATCACATCGGCCACGGTTGCAGGCGTGCTGCCTTGCGCGTAGGCGGCTTTTTGCGGCGAGGTTTCCGTGGGCCGCCCGTGGTAGACCAGCCCGTCAATGTCGCACAGCCAGACATTTTCGCGCTTGACCCCCAGTTTCAGCAGCATGTTCAGACAGGCAATCCCCGCCGCACCGCCCCCGGTGGAGACAACCTTGATGTCGCCAAAATTCTTGCCGGCCACATGCAGCGCGTTGGTGGCCGCAGCCCCCACCACAATCGCCGTGCCGTGTTGATCGTCGTGAAAGACCGGGATCTTCATCCGCTCACGGCAAAGCTGTTCAACGATGAAACAATCGGGGGCCTTGATGTCTTCAAGGTTGATCGCGCCAAAGGTCGGTTCCAGCGCGCACACGATGTCGGCCAGTTTGTGGGGATCGGACTCGTTCAGTTCGATGTCGAAGCAGTCGATGTTGGCGAATTTCTTGAACAGAACCGCCTTGCCCTCCATCACCGGTTTGGAGGCCAAAGCGCCAATGTTTCCAAGGCCAAGGACAGCCGTGCCATTGGTGACAACCGCCACCAGATTGCCACGCGCGGTGTAACGGCTGGCCGTCGTCGGATCGGCCTTGATTTCAAGGCAAGCCTCGGCCACCCCCGGGGAATAGGCGCGGGCAAGGTCGCGGCCATTGGCAAGCGGCTTGGTGGCGCGGATTTCCAGCTTTCCCGGTTTGGGAAATTCGTGATAATCCAGCGCCGCTTGCCGGGTGTTATCGTTGCGTGCCTCGTCCATCTGCCGCTCCTCCAGAATTTGGTTCACCCTTAAACCATGTTCCCGGATGCGCCAACTGCGGCTTTTCCCAAGGACTTGTCGGGTATGCTTGCAAATCACCTGATCGCGCCGCAGTCTTGCCGAAAAGCGGGGGGAATGCCATGACCGAGATACGGGCTGAGATGCGGGCCGAAATTTTGCTGCCAACGACTGACCTGCGGGCGGATTTGCCCTTTTTCACCAAGGGCTTGGGGATGCGGATGGACATGATCTATCCGGCGGACAATCCTGCTGTTGCGGTGCTTTCTGGGCATGGGTTGCGATTGCGGCTTGACGCTGGGCATCAGGCCGCCGCCGGACATTTGCGGATTTTGACCGATGGCGACAGCCCTGCGCGCGGGACGCACATTGCGCCCGGGGGCACGGTGGTCACGGTGGATGAGCTTAATCCGCCGCTGGTGCTGCCGATGACCGAACATGCCTTTGTGGTGCGCAGACTGGCGGATCAGGCGCCGTGGGTGATTGGTCGGGCGGGGATGGAATACCGCGACCTGATCCCGACGCGATTGGGCGGCGCGATGATCGCCAGCCATATCCGCGTGCCCGACGGCCCGGTGCCAGACATGGTTCATTATCACAAGGTTGGATTTCAACTGATCTTCTGCGTCGCCGGTTGGGTGGATGTATACTATGAAGATCAGGGCGATAAGCTGCGCATCCATGCCGGTGACTGCTTTATACAGCCGCCCGGCATCCGCCATAAGGTGTTGCATTCCGAAGGCGTGCAGGTGGTGGAAATTGGCGTGCCGGCCGAGCATATCACCGAGATCGACCACGAGATGACGTTGCCCACACCGCAGTTCCGTCCTGACCGGGAATGGGACGGCCAGCGGTTTGTGCATAGCATCGGATCGCAAGGGGTTTTCGCGGGGTTCCGGATTCCGGGGTTTGAGGCGCGCGATACCACAATCAACGCCAACACCAGGGGCGTGGCCAGCGTGATGGTGGCGCGGCCGGTGGGCGTGGCCCCCTGGACCAGGCATGCGGGTGATATTCTGTTCACTTTTGTGATGTCGGGGGAAATGACGCTGGAGGGCGACGGGAAAGACCCGTACCGCCTGACGCCCGGCGACGCCTTTGTGATCCCGCCGGGGATGGCCACGCGCTATTCGGACTGTTCGGCCGATTTGCAGCTGATGGAGGTGTCGCTGCCGGGGAATCCGGCGACCGAGGTGCTGTAGGGCTGCAGCCGTTGCGCCGGGGGCCAGCCCCCGGACCCCCGGGATATTTGAGCACAGAGGATGGAAATTTTAGTCAAATTGCAGCCGTTGCGCGGCGCTTGCACTTCGGGCGCGGCGGGGTCACACTTATGAACCAGTTGGTCAAAAATGGTGAGGCTTTGATGAATTTGCTGCAAGCGGCTACCGAGGTGCGGTTGCGCGCCTATGCGCCTTATTCCCGGTTCAAGGTGGGGGCTGCGATTCTGTCGGTTGAGGGGCGGGTGCATCAGGGCTGTAACGTGGAAAACGTTGCTTATCCTGAGGGAACGTGCGCCGAGGCCGGTGCCATCGCGGCGATGATTGCGGCGGGGGACAGTCGGATTGCCGAGATATGGGTGATTGCCGACAGCCCGGAGCCGGTGCCCTGTTGTGGCGGCTGCCGTCAGAAAATCGCAGAGTTTGCGGCCCCTGACGTGCGGGTCACGCTGTGCACGACCGACGGGAAGACCAGATCGCTGACGGTTGCGCAATTGCTGCCCGGTGTCTTCACCGCCGCCCATATGGACAAGGCGTGATGGACGCCCGCGCGATCATCGTCAAGCTGCGCGAGGGCGAGGTGCCTGATCCGGCAGAGTTGCAGTGGTTCGCGCGGGGGCTGGCCGATGGGACGGTGTCGGATGCGCAGGCCGGGGCCTTTGCCATGGCGGTGTTGCTGAAGGGGCTGGGCGAGGCGGGGCGGGTGGCCCTGACCTGTGCCATGCGCGACTCGGGGCATGTGCTGCGATGGGACATGCCCGGCCCGGTGTTGGACAAGCATTCGACGGGGGGGATCGGTGATTGCGTGTCACTGCTGCTGGCCCCGGCTTTGGCCGCCTGTGGCGCCTATGTGCCGATGATCTCGGGGCGGGGGTTGGGGCATACCGGCGGGACGCTGGACAAGCTGGAGGCGATCCCCGGGTTCAAGACCGGGCTGACCGAGGATCAGTTGCGCGCCCAGTTGAAGGCGGTGCGCTGCGCCATCGTGTCGGCCTCGGCCGAAATCGCGCCTGCGGACCGGCGCCTGTACGCGGTGCGGGATGTGACGGGAACCGTGGAGTCGATTGATCTGATCACCGCTTCGATCCTGTCCAAGAAGCTGGCGGCGGGGCTGGAAGCGCTTGTTCTGGACGTGAAATGTGGTTCCGGGGCGTTCATGAAAACGCAGGCGGAGGCCGAGGC
>CAZCFC010000038.1:0-16086 GCA_964497815.1 uncultured Cypionkella sp. | reverse complement strand
AAGATCGACCGGCTGTTTGCCAAAGCCGTTGAACGCCGCACCAAAGGCCGGCCGGGGCTTTACATGCAATCGCGCCACCCCAATGAAAACTGGGAAAATGGCCGCACCGCCGCGCCCTATTCGGTGTTCGAAGGCTTTGCCGATCTGTTCGACAATTTCGAAATCTGGCTGGGCAAAGCCACCGGCACCCGCGTGCATGGCCACCTGTTCGCGGCCGATCGCGTGCAATTCGCGGGTGGTGAAAAAGTGTATAACGGCGCGATGTGTGACAGTGCCGCGATGCGTGACTACAACCCCACGTCATTCCTGACCAACCTGATCTGGAACACCCGCGGCGAACGTCAGTGCTTTCAATTCGGCCCGGCGGACAATCAGGCGCTTGCACAGTTCATCGCCGGTGATCCAAACGCGCAAATATCTGTGATTTCCGGGGCTTGGGCGATTCCTCTGTTCCACTCAAACCGCAATTTCTCGGACATTCGCAAAGAAGCCGCCCGCCTGCAAAAGGTAGAAGCGGAATTTCTGATCGAGTTGCGCAAGCCTTGGGTCAAGGCCCGTATCCGCACCTGGAGCCTTGCAGAGTTTGTCGAAAATCCGATGGAACCGCTGCAAACCATCGTCGATGAAATCAGCCCCCGCGCCATGCGGCGGCTGACCGAGGCACCGCGTCTGGCCGATCTGACCGGGTTTGGCCAGTTCCTGCAGAATTTGCGCAATCAGGGTATGCAGCCTGTACTGATGGGCGATTTCCCGGCCGGGGACGACAACCGCCCTTCGGCTTTGCGGCGTGGCCGCCCTTATCTGGTGAAGTAACCCGTGGCGGACATGCACAAGAAACCCTTCCTGATCATCACCTTGCCGCGCAGTGGCTCGTACCACTTGCGCGCCTTGCTGGACAGCGCCCCGGACATTTCTGCCTTTGGCGAGATTTTCAAGGGCAGCGCCGTAGAGCTGCCACGCAGCCAGCTGACGCTGCTTGGTCTGCAAGCCGCCGATGTGGCGGCCCGCGATGTCATGGGCATGCAGGTGCTGACCAAGCTTTGCGCGCAGGCTGATCAAAAGGGGCTGATTTTTGGTTTCAAGGATTTCCGCTTTAACCTGAACCGCGTCGGCATACTTGATCAGATTCTGGCTTCGGACAACTGGCGCAAGGTGTTCCTGTTCCGCAACCCGGTTGAGCGTTACGTTTCGCTGAAACGCGCCGACCTGACCGGGGTTTTTGTGGTGACGAAAGACATGAAAACTGACGGCCTTGATCTGAAGCGCCCGATCCGCTTTGACCCCGAGGATTTTGAAAAGTCCATCGCCCCCCATCGTCGCCTGAAAAACGACGTGCGCAAGGCCAAGGAACGATCGGGCAAGGAAAATGTCTTTGTCATTGATTATGACGAGGTGAATGATCCAAGCCGGCTGCAAAAACTGCTGCAGTTTTTGGGTTCGACGGCCAATGCCGACGCGCTCAGAAGCAGCCATGTCAAACAGTTCGCAGAGCCCTTGGCCGCCGGAGTTGAAAACTGGGATGAATTGGTGACCTATATGAACAGCACCGATCAAGGTGCGTTGGTAGAAGGCCGCTAACGGGCATCAAAAAATCCCATCAGTTTGATTAAAATTGTCATCCTCTGTGCCCAAATATCCCACAGGGGTCCGGGGGGAGTGTCCCCCCGGCTGTCAATGCAGCAGATCAGGCCGCCACTTGCGGTGACCGTTGTTCGGTCAGGATCGCATACAGCTTGGCCGGATCGGTATTTGCCCGCAGTTTGGCGCAAATCCCGGCATCGCGCATCGTGCGAGACACCAGCGCCAGCGCCTTGAGGTGATCCACGCCGGAATCTTTCGGCGCAAACAACCCAAAGATCAGGTCAACCGGCTGCCGGTCCACGCTGTCATAGTCGAGTGGTTTTTCCAGCCGGATGAAAATGCCGGTAATCCGGTCCAGATATTCCAGCCGGGCGTGGGGCAGGGCTATGCCATTGCCAACACCGGTTGGCCCTAGGCTTTCGCGTTCCTGCAGGCCATCAACGGCGACGGCAGCGCTCAGGCCATAGGCCTGTGCGGCGACCTCTCCCAGTTCCTGGAAGAGGCGCTTTTTGCTGGTCAGTTGTCCCAGAACCTTGACGGCAGAGGGGATAAGCAGCTTCGAAAGGTCCATCAGGCGTTCTCAATCCTGCGAGCCTTCAAACGGCCCGCGTCACTTTGCGTTGCGCGGGTCGATCCAGCCAATATTGCCATCATCACGTCTGTATACGACATTGACTCCGCCGTGTCCCTCATTGCGGAAAACCAGAAAGCGCTGACTTGCGGCAAGTTCCAGCTGCATGACGGCCTCACCGACGGTGATAGAAGGAATCTTGGTTTCCATCTCGGCAATAATGATCGGCTGAAGCGCGTTGTGGTCATCGTCTTCCGGCTCCTCGGTTGGCGCGAGGATATAGGCTGACGCGCCGCCGAATTCAACAGGTGCCGTGCGGTCACGGTGATGGTTGCGGATCCGGCGTTTGTAGCGCCGCAACTGCTTGTCCATTTTCTCACGGCAGGATTCGAAGGCGGCATAGATTTCGGTAGCGTGGCCCTTGGCCTGCGCGGTCAGTCCGGTGGACAGGTGGATCACCGCTTCGCACACATGTTCATGCGCTGATTTGGAAAAGACGATAACGGCCTCGGTCGGGCGTTGGGCGTATTTTTCAACCACCTCGCCCAGTTCGGCCTTCACATGAGTCTGAAGAGCCTCGCCAATATCGATCTGTCTTCCGCTGATTTGATAGCGCATGATGCCTCCTTTTGCGCGTAAGGGCAGTGCCTTTCGCCGATGACGAAAGGGTAGACGGTCGTTGGTTTACAAGTGGTTAACTGCACTAAGCGTCGGCGCGCGCGGGGCCGGGGGGTGGCCGCTTCGGTCAGTGGTTTCTGGGCGCGGTTCGCTCTCATCCCTTCCATTTGGGGATGCCTTTGGGCACTTGTCAACAGCGCTGTCACGTAAGATTCAAAGTTGTGTGCTTGTCGCCCAAACCGGGGGCCGGGCGGCGCAATCCCGCTTGCATGGCGCTGTTCAGATGATCCGAAAGTTCTCGCCCAGATAAACCCGGCGTACCATTTCATCCTGTACCACTTCATCCGTGGTGCCGGATTTCAAGACAACGCCATCATGAAGGATGTAGGCGCGATCGACGATCTCAAGCGTTTCCCGCACGTTGTGATCAGTGATCAGAACGCCGATTCCGCGCGATTTCAGATCATGTACAAGGTGGCGGATTTCCCCCACCGCGATGGGGTCCACGCCAGCAAAGGGTTCGTCCAGCAGCAGATATTTTGGATCGGCGGCCAGGCAGCGCGCGATTTCGACACGGCGACGTTCGCCGCCCGACAGGGCAAGCGCGGGGGCGCGGCGCAGATGGGTGATGGAAAACTCGGACAGCAGTTCTTCCAGGCGTTCGCGGCGCTTGTGGTGGTCCTCGACACGGATTTCCAGAACGGCCAGAATATTGTCCTCAACCGACAGTCCACGAAAGATTGACACTTCCTGCGGCAAATAGCCGATGCCCAGCCGGGCGCGGCGGTACATCGGCAGGGCGGTCACATCGCGGCCATCAATGATCACCTGTCCGCTTTCGGGTGTCACCAGCCCGGCGATGGTGTAGAAGCAGGTTGTTTTGCCGCAGCCGTTCGCCCCGGTCCAGATGCAGTGACACATCGCGGATCACCGGGCGGCGTTTGTAGCTTTTGCGGATGTTCTTGATCGACAGGCCGGCGTCGCCCACTGTCACCGTCAGGTCAGGCGACATCAGTTGGCCCCCGGCGTGAATGTGGTGGTCACGCGCCCGTCCATCCTGCCCGTGCCGGATTTCAGATCAATGATCAGCTTTTGCGACGACATCGCCGCCTGCCCCTGGGTCAGCAGCACGTTGCCCGTCATCACCACTTCACCCGTGGCAATGGTGTAGATCGCTTGATCAGCCTCGGCGGCGTCGCTGGCGTTGACCAGCAGCACCCGGCCTGTCGCGTAAAGCTTGTCGATGCCCTTCTTGTCGGTGCTGTATTCTACCCGGATTTCCGCGGCAGACAGTTTCATCGCACCTTGCGTCACCACCACATTACCGGTGAACACCGCCGTGCCATCGGTCTGATTGACCGTCAGCGAATCCGCGTTCATTTCTACCGGCAAGGTGGTGTCGGCCTTAAGGCCGCCAAAGGCAACATCGGTGCCTTCGGCCCCGGCGCCCGATGCAACGAACAGCGCCAATAGCGCAGAGCAGATCAGCTTTTGGATCAGCATTGCAAAAATCCTGTCATCTATCGGGCTGATATAGCAGCCGCACCTTGCCGTTGAAAACCAGAAGATAGCTGTTGGCGACACCATCTTGTGCGCTTAGTTCCATGCGATCGGCGGTCAGTTGCCCCATCGGGCCGACGGCGCTGACCTCGCCGCGACTTTGCGCAAAGGTACGATCGGTTGCCACGCCCAGGCCGGGCACCGAAATCACATAGCCCGAGGATGACCGCATTTCGACGCCACTGGATAGCTCGATCATCTTCGCAGCGGCGTCCACTTGCACGGCCGCAGCCGCCAGTTCGGTCTTGCCACCATCCGGTGTTTCCAGCGTGCCCAACACGATGCTGGCGCTGCCGCCGTTGTCCCCCGGGCGCGCCTCGGCGGCGGTCAGGGTCAGCGATGCGCCGTCTGCTGTCACTCCGGCAAAGCCAGCGTCCGTCATCCGCGGTTCACGCAGCCGCGCGGCCACGTCCACTTCGGCATAGGGAATGGCATCCTCGGGATCAATCCGGCCCGACAGCATGAACATGCTGGACAGAATGCCCAAAGCGACCAAGGGCAGCACCACCTTCAGAATGGCGACAAGCCGCGAGTGCAGATTGTCGGCGTGCTGCCAAGCCATCAGACCACGCCCGCGCGCAAGCAGTCGTGGATGTGCAAGATCCCCAGCGCCGTGGCTGGCGCATCCGGGGCGGTCACAAACAGGCAGGTGATCTTGCGGTCATTCATAAGGGCAACGGCCTGTTCGGCCAGCGCTTCGGGCCCGATAGTGCGCGGCGCGCGGGTCATCACCGCCCCTGCCGTCAATGCCAAAAGCCCGTCCATATGCCTGCGCAAATCCCCGTCGGTGATGATGCCAATGATATGGGCATCGGCATCGACGACGCCAACCACGCCAAATCCTTTTTGGCTGATGGCAAGCAAAGCCTCGCTCATCGGGCGACTTTCTTCGATCAACGGCACCTCGTGGTGCATCAGATCGCGCACCCGCAACAGCTTTGCACCCAATTTGCCGCCGGGATGAAAGACCCGAAAATGGTCCGGGGTAAAGGAACGATGTTCCATCAACGCAATCGCAAGCGCATCGCCAAGGGCCAGTGTCATGGTTGTCGATGTGGTCGGTACAATTCCGGTTTCGCAAGCCTCTGGTGCGGCGGGCAGCACAATCGCCACATCCGATTGCCGCAACAACGTGCTGTCTGCCCGCCCGGCAATCCCGATCAGTGGAATCCCGAAGCGTCGCGTGTGTGCCACCAGATCGGCCAGTTCTGAAGTCTCGCCTGAATTTGAGATCACCAGAGCCACATCGCCCTTCATCACCATGCCCAGATCGCCATGCGACGCCTCTGCGGGGTGCACGAAATGCGCGGGGGTGCCGGTGCTGGCAAAGGTGGCGGCAATCTTGCGGGCAACGTGGCCCGATTTGCCCATCCCCGACACGATCAGTCGCCCGTTTGAAGCCATGATCAACCCGACAGCCTGTGCAAAGCTGCTGTCCAGATGATCGGCCAGAATATCCAGCGCCTGCGCTTCGCGGCGAATCACGCGGCGACCTGCCGTCAGGAATCCGTTTTCAGTGGTGGAAGAGGTCATTCGGCTCATCCCATCCCAAAAGGTCCAACTCGGCCCGTGTGGGCAGGAAATCAAAGCAGCGCTGCGCCAGATCCAGCCGATCTTCACGGATCAGGATTGCTTCAAGCGCGGATTTCAGGCGGTGCAGATACAGAACGTCCGACGCCGCATATTCCTTTTGCGCATCGGTCAGCACCTTCGACCCCCAGTCCGAGGTTTGCTGCTGCTTTGACACATCAACGCCGACCAATTCGTTCAGCAGGTATTTCAGCCCGTGCCGGTCGGTAAAGGTGCGGATCAGCTTGGCTGCAACCTTGGTGCACCAGACCGGCGCAGTGGTCACGCCAAAGGCCTGCTTCATGGCGGCAATGTCAAAGCGGCCAAAGTGAAACAGCTTGATCACATCAGGATTGGTCAAAAGCCGCTCTAGGTTTGGCGCGCTTTTCTGCCCACGTGCAATCTGCACCAGATGCGCATTTCCGTCCCCCGTGGACAGTTGCACCAGACACAGCCTGTCCCGCATCGGGTTCAGGCCCATGGTTTCGGTGTCAATCGCCACCATCTTGCCCAGCTTCAGCCCGTCAGGCAGGTCGTTTTGATACAGATGAATGGTCAAGGCGCGTCTCGCTTTGTTTGATCCCCACCAGTTACGCCTTTTATTTCCAAAGCGCGAGTGTCTGCTAGGTCGGGGTCTGAACCGCGCCAAAACCATTGGGGCAACGGTGTGGAACGTCCAAAGGCAGGCCCGCATCCTGTAACAGATCAGCGGCCATAGCCTGTGCATTCGGGCCGGTGGCCAGCAGGTGCTGCCAGATCTGCTGCACCGCAGGCGCAATGCGCGGTTCAGCCACGGCCCGTGCGGTGTGCAGCCAGACCGCCAAACCGTCGCTGCTGTCATATTCGCGCTTCTTGCGCAGCGCTGCGATTTGCGTCTGCGCGCTGCTGACAAACCGCTTGACCGCAGTCGGGGGCCAGTCCTTCAGTTCATGCAGGGTCTGCCCCGTTGCAAGATAGGTGGCGGCCCAGACCTGCGCCGTCGCCGCATAGCTGTCAACAACATGCGGTTTGGATTCGGCCAATCTGTCGGCAAGCGCCTGCGCCTCGTCCACCAAAGCCATGGTGGTCTTTTCCTGCTTCCAGTCGTTGAACATCTTGGTCCCCTTGCGTCGAACCTGGGCGTCTTGGCCGTGCAGATGGCTTGGGTTTTGCCGCCACAAAAGCAAAAGACCGCCCGAAGGCGGTCATTTGAGAATGTTGGTGCCCAGAAGAGGACTCGAACCTCCACGCCTTGCAGCGCTGGTACCTGAAACCAGTGCGTCTACCAATTCCGCCATCTGGGCACGCTTCAGTGTTGGGGGATGTAGCCAAGCCTGTGGGGGGTGTCAACGGGGGGTAAACCGCTTTTGTGGAAAAATCGTCACGGCTGTTAGGCCTTGCCCGTTCGTCGCGCGAAGATTATTCAGGCTTCAATCCCCATGGGGGCAGCGAGGGTTTCCAATGAGCAAGCTTGTCACGATCTACGGCGGTTCGGGTTTTGTCGGCCGTTACATCGCCCGCCGCATGGCAAAAGAGGGCTGGCGTGTTCGCGTCGCCTGCCGCCGCCCGAACGAGGCGCTGTTCGTCAAACCCTACGGCGTGGTCGGGCAGGTTGAACCGGTGTTCTGCAACATCCGCGATGATGCAAGCGTGCGTGCCGTGATGGCGGGTGCTGATGCGGTGGTGAATTGCGTCGGTACCTTTGACCGGGGAGGCAAGAACAATTTTGACGCCGTGCAGAACGAGGGTGCGGCGCGCATTGCCCGCATTGCCGCCGAACAGGGCGTCGCGACCATGGTCCACATTTCGGCCATTGGTGCCGATGTGAACGGTTCCAGCCTTTACGCGCAGTCCAAGGGCGCAGGTGAGGCGGCGGTGCTGGCCGCCTTTCCGAATGCGATGATCCTGCGGCCTTCGGTGATTTTCGGCAATGAAGACGGGTTCTTCAACCGCTTTGCCGCCATGTCGCGCATGGGCCCGATCTTGCCCGTTGTGGGTGGCGCGACCAAGTTCCAGCCGGTCTATGTTGATGACGTGGCGCAGGCCGCTGTCAAAGGCATCACCGGGCAGGCGCATGGCACCTATGAATTGGGCGGCCCAGAGGTGGACAGCTTCAAGGGGCTGATGACCCGCATGCTGACGGTGATCCGCCGTCGCCGCCTTGTGCTGAATGTGCCGTTCCTTGTGGCCGGTATCATGGCGGGGGTGCTGGATTTCGCTTCGGCCATCACGCTGGGTCTGATCCCCAACAAGATCCTGACGCGCGATCAGGTCACAAGTCTGAAATCCGACAATGTGGTGGCACCCGGTGCCAAAACTCTGGCCGATCTTGGCATTGTTGCTACCGATTTCGGGTCGGTCGTGCCGGAATATCTGTGGCGCTATCGCCCGTCGGGCCAATACGCCGCCATCAAGGAATCTGCGAAGAATCTGAAAAAGGCCTAAGCGGTGGCCAATACCATCGTCGCGGGCATTCTGGGCATGCTGGAGGGGCTGACCGAGTTTATTCCGGTTTCCTCGACAGGCCACCTGTTGCTGGCTGGGCATTTTCTGGGATTTCAGTCAGCCGGCAAGACCTTTGAGGTCGTGATCCAACTGGGCGCGGTGCTGGCGATTCTGACCGTGTATATGTCCAAGCTGATCACCGTTTTCAGCACCGCCCATCGCGACCCCGCCGCCATGCGGTTTATCGTATCGGTGGCGCTGGCGTTTGTTCCGGCGGTGGGGATCGGGGCTCTGGCGCATGATTTCATCAAGACAGTGCTGTTCGAAACCCCGATGCTGATTGCGGTCATGCTGGTCGTGGGCGGCGTGGTCTTGCTGTTTGTCGAGAGGGTGGCCCCTGCCGCCCAGCATGATGATGCGACGGCCATTCCGTTTCGCAAGGCACTGGCGATTGGCCTTATCCAATGTCTGGCGATGATTCCTGGCGTGTCGCGGTCTGGATCGACGATCGTTGGCGCGCTGATGTTGGGCGTGTCGAAACGCGCTGCGGCCGAGTTTTCATTCTTTTTGTCACTGCCCACCATGGCCGGTGCGGTGGCCTATGATCTGTACAAGAACCGCGATGTGCTGGACTTTTCGGCGCTGTCCGACATCGCCGTGGGCTTTGTGCTGGCCTTCATCACCGCGGTCATGGTCGTACGTTGGTTACTGAATTTTGTCAGCCGCAACGGTTATGCCCTGTTCGGCTGGTGGCGAATCATTGTCGGATCGGTGGCTTTGGTTGCGTTGTGGGCCGGGTTTTAGTGGTATAGGTAACGCCTACTGACCTAATACTGCGAAATATCCCAAAGATACTATGTCGACGTGTCAAAAAACCATTAAATAGGTCAGTACTGCTGACTTTTATTATCTTCACGAGCAAAGTATCAAGCCGAGGCTGATATTTTCCACTTGGGGGCGCGCGATGGCCGGTCAGAAGATGCTGAAATTCGTAACTGTCGGCAAAGAGATGCCGCAGAAACGTGATGCCGCCGCGCGCACTGAGGATTTCGACGAAATCTATCGGCAATTCGCCGCCGACAAGGCCGCAGAGCAGGCCAGCCGCTGCAGCCAGTGCGGCGTCCCCTATTGCCAGTCGCATTGCCCGCTGCACAACAACATCCCCGACTGGTTGCGCCTGACCGCCGAGGGCCGTCTGGAAGAGGCCTACGAATTGAGTCAGGCCACCAATACCTTCCCCGAAATATGTGGCCGTATTTGCCCGCAGGACCGCTTGTGCGAAGGCAACTGCGTCATTGAACAGTCTGGCCATGGCACGGTGACCATCGGGTCGGTTGAAAAATATCTGACCGACAAGGCGTGGGAGATGGGCTGGGTCAAGCCGATCAAGGCCCATGTCGAACGCACCGAGTCGGTTGGAATCATCGGCGCGGGTCCGGGTGGGCTTGCGGCCGCCGATGTGCTGCGCCGCCGTGGTTTGCAGGTGACGGTCTACGATCGCTATGACCGCGCGGGCGGTTTGCTGACCTATGGCATCCCCGGCTTCAAACTGGAAAAGCCGGTCGTCATGCAGCGCATCGAGCAACTTGAGGCGGGTGGCGTCACGTTCATTCTGAACTGCAAAGTGGGCGAGGATCTGTCTTTTGATGCGATCCGCGGCCAGCATGATGCTGTTCTGATCGCAACCGGCGTCTACAAGGCCCGCGACATCGAAGCCCCCGGCGTGGGAGCCAAGGGTGTTGTCCGTGCGCTGGATTATCTGACGGCAAGCAACCGCAAATCCTTTGGCGATGACGTACCGGAATTCGACAGTGGAGAGTTGAACGCCGATGGCAAGCGCGTGGTGGTCATTGGCGGCGGTGATACTGCAATGGATTGCGTGCGGACGGCCATTCGTCAGGGGGCAACGTCTGTCAAATGCCTGTATCGCCGTGACAAGGCCAACATGCCGGGATCGCAGCGCGAAACCCAGAACGCCGAGGAAGAAGGCGTAGAGTTCGTCTGGCTGACCGCGCCCAAGGGCTTTACCGGCGGCGCGCTGGTTGACGGTGTCATGGTGCAAAAGATGCGGCTGGGCGCGCCGGATGCCTCGGGTCGCCAATCGCCCGAGATCATCGAAGGCGCGGATTATATCGAGCCCGCCGATCTGGTGGTCCAGGCGCTGGGTTTTGAACCCGAAGCGATCCCGACGCTGTGGGGTGTGCCTGATCTGGCGGTCACCCGCTGGGGGACGATCAAGGCCGATTTCCGCAGCCATGCGACCAATCTGCCGGGCGTCTACGCGGCAGGTGACATCGTGCGCGGCGCGTCCTTGGTGGTTTGGGCCATCCGTGACGGGCGCGAAGCCGCCGAAAGCATCCTGTCCTATCTGGCACAACCTGCAACGGTTGCGGCAGAATAATCAGATGAGCCAAGCCATGCAGGCCAACGACCAACCCATCGCCGCGCCGGCCGCCCCTTTGGGCGGTCTGGAACTGCTGCGCGATGATGCTGGCCTGCGGCTGTGGCGCATGGCGGGGGAAACGGCGCGGCTTGTGGTCTGCTTTTCGGGCGTGGGTGCTGATCCCGATTTGCCGCCGCCACCTGAATGGCAACGGCTTGCGGCCTTTGCGCCCCGCGATCATCTGCTGTTCGTTGCCGATCCGGGCCGCAGCTGGCTGAACCGCGAAGGCCTGATCGAGGAAATTGTAGACGCTATCGAGTCTGAGGTTGACCACACCGGTGCCCTGCAGGTTTGCACGCTTGGACATTCCATGGGCGGCTTTGCGGCTTTGGTGATCCCGGCCTTCACCCATATTGACGTGGCCGTCGCCATGTCCCCGCAATACGCAGCCGACCCGGCCGTGGTGCCAGACGAGTCTCGCTGGCGCAACTACCGTGATGCGATCCCGGTTTACCGGGTGTCCAATGCCGCTGATCACATCGTGGCGGGCTGCCAGTATTATGTGTTCTTCGGCCGTCATCCGCGTGAGGCGGTGCAGCGCGATCTGGCACAAGCACAGGAAAACCTGGAGCTTTACGTAATGCCGGGCACCCACCACAACACCCCGCAACGCATGAAGGCGGCGGGCGTGCTGGACACGGTGATCAACGCCTGCTTTGCGGGCAAGCAGCGGGTTCTGAACAAAACGATGGGTAAAACGCTTCAGGCGCGGCGGATGGCCGCCGCGGAGGCAGACGATGGTTCACAGTAAAAGGGGAATAAAGCCGATGATACGCCTTGCCGCCCTGCCGCTTTGCCTTGCTGCCCTGCCTGCCATGGCTGGCAGCTTTACGCCGCCCGAAGGTTGCACCACCCATCTGACCGTGCAGTCTCAGGGGTGCTATGTCGCAAATTATTACCGCTGCGAGGCCGATGCCCCCGGTGACACATGGCGCGTGGATTTTGACCAAGAGGGCATGTTCTACATGTCCAAGATCGACGTCGAAACCCAGTGGATCGAAAGCTATGATCTGAATCCGCCTGTCAAGCAAACGCTTGACCCGAACCCCGTGGATCCTGCGTCTTTCTCGGGTCTGGTGGCCACCGGCTATGACAGCTTTGTCTTCGGCTTGTCGAAAGACACCGGCGAACATTCCAACGTTCGCGGCTTTGACAAGCTGACGGGCAAGACCGTGATGATTGACGGCGAGCCATTGCTGCAAACCGAATTCGAATATGAGGAAACTGACGACGAAGGCGGCGTTCTGCGCAAGGCGCGCGGTCATGAATACATCAGCACCGAATTCGGCAGTTTCTTTTCTGGCAGTTCAGAATGGCATGACGGCACCAACTGGATTCCGCTGGAAGGATCTCCGCGTCAGTTCATTCGCCCCGGCGAGAAGGGCTTTGCGGCCACGCAGCCGATCTTTGACTGTGGCGCCGTGATGTCTTCGCTGCCTTTCAGCCCCGAGCCCAGATCGTGATGCTGGCCGCCCCCTATCTGACCGAATCGCCGCTGTACCTGAGCTATCTGCCGGGTCGCAGTGATCGTTTGGTCATTTCCTTTTCGGGGGTGGGTCTGGACGAAGAGGCCGTGCCAACGGTCGAGGCCGCGCGTCTGTCAGGCTGGCAGGGGGAAAACCATGTGCTGTTCGTGGCTGACGCCAGCCGCAGTTGGATGAACCATCCCGGCCTGCTGGAAAAAACCATCGCGGCGGTCAATCGGCTGACTGCGGAAATCCAACCGACGCGCATTGTCGGTATCGGGAATTCAATGGGCGGATCTGCCGCGCTGATCTACGCCGCCCATGCGCGGCTGGATGCGGTGCTGGCGATTGTGCCGCAATATTCCGTCAATCCCGAGGTGATGCCGCGGGATCAACGCTGGACCCGGTTTTCCGACAAGATCACCCAGTGGCCGCATCCGGTGGTGCCCGATCTTTCGGGGCGCGAAACGCAGGTGATCATGCTGCACGGTTCGGTTTCTCCGGAAATGATGCACGCCAAGCGCTTTGCCCAAAGCGCGAATGTGCATCACTATATCTTCAAGGATTTTGCGCACGGTATGGCCTTCAGGCTGAAGCGCAAGAACCAGCTAGAGCCAATCACCGCGCCCCTGATTGCCGGTGATATGACAACCGCCTGCCGCGCAGCCGAGGCTGCCGGGGGTGTCCTGTTCAACGAATTCAAACGCCTGCGGAAGGCTGCGAAAGCAAAGGAGATTCAGCTATGACCCAATATGATGACGCATGGGTAAAGGCCGAAGAGACCAAGCGGGCTTGGCTGGACGCGAACGGTCTGTACAAGACCGAGGATGAACATTCATCCTGCGGCGTGGGTCTGGTGGTGGCCATTTCCGGCAAACCGTCGCGCAAGGTCGTCGAAAACGGCATCGCCGCCCTGAAGGCGATCTGGCACCGGGGTGCTGTCGATGCCGATGGCAAAACCGGCGATGGCGCGGGCATTCACGTGCAAATCCCGGTCCGTTTTTTCTACGATCAGGTCCGCCGCACCGGCCATGAACCCGATATGAACAAGCTGATTGCCGTGGGGCAGGTGTTTCTGCCGCGCACCGATTTTGGCGCGCAGGAACGCTGCCGGACCATCGTGGAAACCGAAGTGCTGCGCATGGGCCATTACATTTACGGCTGGCGTCACGTTCCGGTGGACATCTCGGTTCTGGGCGAGAAAGCGAATGCCACCCGGCCCGAGATTGAACAAATCCTGATCCGCAACGAGAAGAACATTGACGAAGAACAGTTCGAACGCGAGCTGTATATCATCCGTCGCCGCATCGAAAAAGCGGCACTGGCAAGCCAGATTCAGGGCATGTACCTGTGTTCGCTGTCCTGCCGGTCGATCATCTACAAGGGCATGATGCTGGCCGAGCAGGTGGCGGTGTTCTACCCCGATCTGCAGGATGATCGGTTTGAGTCTGCTTTTGCGATCTATCACCAGCGCTATTCGACCAACACCTTCCCTCAGTGGTGGTTGGCGCAGCCCTTCCGGATGCTGGCCCACAACGGCGAGATCAACACGCTGAAGGGCAACGTCAACTGGATGAAATCCCACGAAATTCGGATGGCAAGCAGCGCCTTTGGCGATGCCGCCGAAGACATAAAGCCGATCATCCCGGCGGGCACGTCAGACAGCGGCGCGCTGGATGCGGTGTTCGAGGCCTTGGTCCGGTCTGGACGCAATGCGCCCTTGGCCAAGACGATGCTGGTGCCCGAGGCATGGTCCAAGGCCACAACCGACATGAAACCGGCTTGGGCCGACATGTACGCCTATTGCAACTCGGTGATCGAACCCTGGGACGGCCCTGCCGCCTTGGCGATGACGGATGGCCGTTGGGTCTGCGGCGGGCTGGATCGCAACGGCTTGCGTCCGATGCGCTATGTGGTGACGGGCGACGGGCTGCTGATTGCCGGGTCCGAGGCTGGCATGGTGCCGGTGGACGAATCCACCATCCGTGAAAAGGGCGCACTTGGGCCGGGACAGATGATTGCCGTCGATATGACCGAAGGCAAACTGTACCACGATGTTGCGCTGAAGGACAAACTGGCCGGCAGCCAGCCTTACAGCGACTGGATCGCCAAGATTGTCGATCTGAACGCGCTGCTGCGGGACGTGCCGGAAACCCCGATGTTTGCCGGGGCTGAACTGCGCAAACGCCAGATCGCGGCTGGCTACACGGTGGAAGAACTGGAACAGGTTCTGGCGCCCATGGCCGAAGATGGCAAAGAGATGATCGCGTCGATGGGCGATGATACACCGGCGGCGGTTCTGTCTTCGGTCTACCGCCCCTTGTCACATTTCTTCCGCCAGAACTTCAGTCAGGTCACGAACCCGCCGATCGACTCCCTGCGCGAAGGCCGCGTGATGAGCCTGAAAACCCGGTTTGGCAATCTGCGCAACGTGCTGGATGAAACCAACGCGCAGTCGGAAATTCTTGTGCTGGAAAGTCCGTTCCTGGCCAACTCGGAATTCGACGTGGTGGTCAAACGCTTTGGCGATCAAGTGGCGTTCATTGACTGTACCTTCCCGGTCGATGGCGGCCCGGACGCGCTGCGCCTGGGTCTGGAACGGATCCGCGCCGAGGCGGAAGACGCCGTGCGGTCAGGTGCGGGCCAGTTGGTGATGACGGATCAGCATCAGAACGCCGACAAGGTGCCGATGCCGATGATTCTGGCCACCAGTGCCGTGCATTCATGGCTGACCCGCAAGGGCCTGCGCACCTTCTGTTCCGTCAACGTCCGGTCTGCCGAATGCATTGATCCCCATTATTTCGCCGTTCTGATCGGCAGTGGGGCAACCACCGTCAACGCCTATCTGGCACAGGATTCCATCGCGGACCGCATCAGCCGTGGCCTGATCGAAGGCAGCCTTGTCGATGCCATGCGCCGCTATGGCTATGCTGTCGATGCGGGCTTGCTCAAGATCATGTCCAAGATGGGCATCTCGGTGATTTCGTCCTATCGCGGCGGTCTTAACTTTGAGGCGGTGGGCCTGTCCCGCGCCATGGTGGCCGAGTATTTCCCGGGCATGCAAAGCCGGATCTCTGGCATCGGTCTTCAGGGCCTTCAATTGAAGGTCGAAGAGGTTCACGCCAAGGGCTGGCGCGGTGGCGCGGATGTGCTGCCGATTGGCGGTTTCTACAAGGCGCGCCGTTCGGGAGAAAAGCACGCTTGGGAAGCGCAGACCATGCACATGCTGCAATCGGCCTGTGATCGTGCGTCTTTCGATCTGTGGAAGCAGTATTCGGCGGCAATGCGCGCCAACCCCCCGATCCACATCCGCGATCTGCTGGATATCAAGGTTCTGGGCAAGCCGGTGCCGATCGAAGAGGTGGAATCCATCACCTCGATCCGCAAACGCTTTGTCACGCCGGGGATGTCGCTGGGCGCACTGTCGCCCGAGGCACACAAGACCCTGAACGTTGCGATGAACCGCATCGGTGCGAAATCCGATAGCGGCGAAGGCGGCGAAGATCCGGCGCATTTCCTGCCGGAACCGAACGGCGACAACCCGTCGGCCAAGATCAAACAGGTGGCATCGGGCCGCTTTGGCGTAACCGCCGAATACCTGAACGCCTGCGAAGAGCTGGAAATCAAGGTCGCCCAGGGTGCCAAGCCCGGCGAGGGTGGGCAGTTGCCCGGCATGAAGGTGACGGCGCTGATCGCGCGCCTGCGCCACTCGACGCCCGGCGTGACGCTGATTTCACCGCCGCCGCACCACGACATCTATTCCATCGAAGACTTGGCGCAGCTGATCTATGATCTGAAACAGATCAACCCGCGCGCCAAGGTGACGGTAAAACTGGTTTCGGCCAGTGGTGTCG
>CAZCFC010000037.1:0-16247 GCA_964497815.1 uncultured Cypionkella sp. | reverse complement strand
GCGCCTTGCAGGCTTGGGCGCCTGAGTAATCAAACTCGCAGGCCTGACCGATGACGATGGGGCCCGCGCCGATGATCATGATGGATTTGATATCGGTTCTCTTCGGCATAGTGGCCCCCATAGCGCAAAACTTTGCGGGTTATAGTCGCCGCGTGCCGGGGCGCAAGGGGCATTTGGCACCGGGTGGCACGCTACGCGGTGCCTGATCTTTCAAAAACCCCAGGCCGCGATCTGACAGATGCGGTTGGGGGAGGGTGGCATGCGAAAGGCCGGGGATTGCGCCCCGGCCTTGGCAGTGTGAACCTGATATCAGGCCTTTTGACCCACGGCAGCCTCGGCTGCGGCGATAGCGGCTTTGCGCGCGGCAATGCGATCACCCGTCGGCGGGCCTTCAAAACGGCGGCTTTCGACGGTGACCCACAGCACAAGCGCCAGCGCAATGAAGCCGAGAACGACGTAAAGGACACGTTCGTTCGGGGGGGCGACGGCGATGAACAAGATCACGCCCATGCCGACAACCGACAGGACCGTCACCAGTTTGTAGACGCCCGCGCTCATTGCCCAGGGGCCGGGGGTCGGCCATTTGGCGGTGCCAAAGGCAAACAGGCCCGCCACCAGCGGAATGGTGAAGGACAAGAACAGGAACACCAGGGTCGAGTTCACAACGATCACGTAGATCGAGGTTTCGCCGACCTTGATCGACATCGCCAGCAGCACATACAGGATGCACAGTGCGGTTGCAGTCCAGATCGCGTTCACCGGGGTGCGGTACTTCGGAGATACGGTGGACAGTGCCTTGGACCCGAACGGCATGCCGTCATCGCGCGAAAAGGCGAACAGCATGCGCGATGCCGAGGTGACGGTGGCCAGACCGCACAGCAGTTGCGCAATCAGGATGCCGACATAAAGCACCAGTTTCAACCCGGCGGGCATGATGGCATCCATCGTGCCGAAGAACATGCCAAAGCCTTGCTTGGCAGCAGCGTCCATATCCGGAATGGCCAGAGTGATGGCGCAAACCATGATCCAGCCGACGATGGATGACCAGAATACCGCGTTTACAATGCCCTGGGGCACCGAAGTTGCGGCGTTCTTGGTTTCCTCGGACGTATGGGCAGACGCGTCATAGCCCGTGATGGTGTAAACCGGCAGCAACAGGCACAGCAGGAAAAGATAGGCCATGTTGTCAGATTGCGGGAAGGTGCCATTGCCGGCATCGCCCGAGTAGTTGGTGAACGTCCACAGGCGCGAGATGTCCAGCGCGGGCGCGTAATACAGGCACGCCACCACTAGCACCGCGGTTGCGGCGAAGATGACATAGCCGGAAATGTCGGTCAGGAAGGTGGTGACCTTGATGCCGACATGGTTGAAGATCGCCTGCAGGACGGTGATGATCGCCACGAAGGTCACGATCTCCATATCCGACGATGGCCAGGGGGTGATGGCGCCGTCGGCCCCGGTGGTGCCGAACAGCGCCCCGAACGTGCCCTGAAAGAAATAGGCGGTGCCAATGTTGATGGCACCCAACACGGTGATCAGGCCCAGCAGGTTCAGCCATGCCGTCAGCCAACCCCAGAAGCGATTGCCCAGAATGGACGCCCAGTGATAAAGCCCCCCCGCCGTCGGGAAGGCCGATGCGATTTGCGCCATCGCCAGCGCGAACATGCCCGACAGCAGGCAGCCGACGATCCAGCCGATCCCGGCCCCCGCGCCACCGACGGACGAGATCGCCTGGGCGAACGAGTTGATGCCACCCGACAGGATGCAGATGATCGAGAACGAGATCGCAAAGTTTGAGAATTTTGACATAGAGCGTGAAAGCTCTTGGGCATAGCCCATGCCATGCAGGACTTTCATGTCCTCATGGGCCGCTTGATCGGTGTAGTCATCCGATGCCATTGCATTTCCCTCCGAACCGTTGGTTGGTCGTTATTATTGATGTCCGGGCAAGACCCGTGACGGTGCGGCATTTTGCCGTCCCTGCGGGCATGGAAGCGCGAATTTTACAGTCTGGCAAGCGTTGAATAGATATTTACAGAAATCCGGGGCAATCGCTCAAAATGCGGGCCGTTTGGCGGGGGTGGGTCGGTATTTGCGGGCAGTGCGGCGCGAAGACACTGGCAGGGGGGCAGGGAACGCCCTAGGTGATGGGGACAACAACGGAGGGTGGCGGCGTGATCCTGTGCGAAGATGGACCGGGCGGGCGGCCTGCGCTGTTTCAGGGCGCGGAACGGCTGGTGGTGGCCGGTGGCGCGGATGAGGTCGCACCGGCGCTGGCCGCGCTGGATGCTGCGCGGGCGGCGGGCAAATGGGTGGCGGGGTATCTGTCATATGAGGCGGGCTATGCGCTTGAGCCGCGTCTGGCACCGCTGATGCCCGCGCCGCATGGCACGCCGTTGCTGGCGTTTGGCGTTTTTGATGGCCCGCAGGATGCAGCGCAGGTTTTGGCGCAGGCGGCGGCTGCGGCCCCCGACGTGGCGCTGCAGCCGCTGCGGGCGATGATCAGCCGGGCCGACTATGGCGCGGCGATGGACAGGGTGATGGGGTATATCGCGGCGGGCGATTGCTATCAGATCAACCTGACCTTTCCGCTGCAGACCCGTCTGTCCGGGACGGCGCTTGGCCTTTATGGCGCGCTGCGGGCGCGGCAGGCGGTGGGGCATGGCGCATTCGTCGATCTGGGTGTGGGGCCGGTTCTGGTGTCACGCAGCCCCGAGTTGTTCATTGCAACGGACGCCAGCGGGCGGATCGAGGCGCGCCCGATGAAGGGCACCGCCCCGCGCGATGCGGACCCGGTGCGCGATGCGGAACTGGCCGAAGAGTTGCGGGCAAGTGCCAAGGGGCAGGCCGAAAACCTGATGATCGTGGATCTGTTGCGCAATGATATTGCACGGGTGTCAAAGGTCGGCTCGGTCAAGGTGCCAAAGCTGTTCGCGGTGGAAAGCTATGCAACGCTGCACCAGATGGTCAGCACGGTGGTGGGGCAATTGGCGGGCCCGGCCAGCATGGGCGGCGTGATGGCGGCGCTGTTTCCCTGCGGGTCGATCACCGGGGCTCCGAAAATCCGGGCGATGGAGATCATTCATCAGGTGGAACCGCAGCCGCGCGGGGCCTATTGTGGCGCAATCGGATGGATGGCGCCGGATGGGGCTGCGTCATTTTCGGTGGCGATCCGCACCTTGTCGCTGTTCGGGGCGGATGTGGTGCTGAATGTGGGCGGCGGCGTGGTGCAGGACAGCACCGCCGACGGTGAATGGGAGGAGGCGCTGTGGAAAGCGCGCTACGTGCAGGGGCTGGTGCGCCGGGACTTTGCCTGATCGAGACGATGCGGCTGTTGGCCGACGGGTCTGTGCCCCGGTTGGCGCTGCATGAGGCCCGCATGGCGCGGGGGGCGCGGGCCTTGGGCTGGCAGTTTGATCGTTTGGGGTTTCAGGGGGCCGTTGCGGGCTGCGATCCGGCGCAGGGGGGGCGGTTGCGGCTGACATTGGCGGCGACGGGTTTTGCCGTGACGCAGGCCACACTGCCCGAGGCCCGGGCCGAGTGGCGGCTGGGGCTGGCTGCCGTGCGGCTGCGGTCGGATGATCCGTGGCTGGGCGTGAAATCCAGCAATCGCGCGGGTTATGATGCGGCGCGGGCCGGGATGGCGGCGGGGCTGGATGAAGTGATCTTGCTGAATGAGCGCGCCGAGGTCTGCGATGGCAGCATCACCACGCTGTTCTTTGATCGCGGTCAGGGCCTGCGGACGCCGCCGTTGTCTTGCGGGCTGTTGCCGGGGGTCTTGCGTGCCGAGATGGGCTGTGTGGAAGAGATATTGCTGGCCAGTGACCTGCCGAAGGTGCGGCTGTGGCTGGGCAATTCCTTGCGCGGGCTGATCCCCGCGATCTGGGTGATCTGACAGAGCGCCTGCGGCGCGTTGCTGTATCTCGGGTTTCGGGACTTCGCCCGAAACACTCGGGTGGGCTGCTGCATTCATCTGTCCTCTAAATATCCCCGCCGGAGGCTTCCGGCGCAGAGGTCAGGTGCCTCCGGCGGGGATATTTAGAGGACAGATGAAATCGGCATGGGCTTGACTTCACCCGGAGGGCGGAGTGTATCGGGCCAAACCGTTTTAGCCTCGTTGAAGGGGAAGTCCATGCACGCCTATCGCAGCCACACTTGCGCCGATCTGAACACCGCCCATGTGGGCCAAGAGGTGCGCCTTTCGGGGTGGGTCCACCGCGTGCGCGATCATGGTGGGGTGTTGTTCATCGACCTGCGCGATCACTATGGCATCACGCAGATTCTGGCCGACAGCGACTCGGCCGCCTTTGCGGATATTGAAAAGATCCGGGCCGAGTGGGTGGTGCAGATTGATGGCTGGGTGAAGGGGCGTGATGCGTCTTTGGTCAACCCCAAGCTGCCAACGGGCGAGATTGAGGTTTATGCGACCGGGTTGACGGTGCTGGGTGAGGCGGCGGACCTGCCGATGCCGGTGTTTGGCGATGTGGAGTACCCCGAGGAAACCCGGTTGACCTATCGCTTCCTTGACCTGCGCCGCGAGAAGCTGCACCGCAACATGATGCTGCGCAGCAACGTTGTGCGGTCGATGCGCAAGCGTATGTGGGATCAGGGTTTCAACGAATTCCAGACCCCGATCATCACCGCATCCAGCCCGGAAGGCGCGCGGGATTTTCTGGTGCCGTCGCGTCTGCATCCGGGCAAGTTCTATGCCCTGCCGCAAGCGCCGCAGCAGTTCAAGCAGTTGATCATGGTGGCGGGGTTTGACCGCTATTTCCAGATCGCGCCTTGCTTCCGTGATGAGGACCCGCGCGCAGACCGCAGCCCGACCGACTTCTATCAGCTTGATATTGAAATGAGTTTTGTGACTCAGGAAGACGTGTTTGCCGCAGTGCAGCCCGTTGTGCAGGGGATTTTCGAGGAATTCGCGCCCGAGAAGAAGACCTATTCCGACTGGACCAGGATCGCCTATCGCGACAGTCTGAAATGGTATGGCAGCGACAAGCCCGATCTGCGCAACCCGATCAAGATGCAGGACGTTTCGGAACATTTCGCAGGTTCCGGCTTTGCGATTTTCGCCAAGCTGCTGGAGGTTGAAGGCAACGAGGTGCGGGCTATTCCGGCCCCGACGGGTGGCAGCCGCAAGTTCTGTGACCGGATGAATGCCTTTGCACAGAAGGAAGGTTTGCCCGGGATGGGGTATATCTTCTGGCGCGAGGCCGAGGATGGGTCGGGCATGGAAGCCGCCGGGCCTTTGGCCAAGAACATCGGGCCCGAGCGGACCGAGGCTATTCGGGTGCAGCTTGGCCTTGGCAAGGGCGATGCCGCGTTTTTCCTGGGCGGCAAGCCTGAGACATTCGAGGCGGTTGCAGGCCGGGCGCGCAATGAGATCGGGCGCGAATTGGGGCTGACCGAGCAGAACTGCTTCAAATTCGCCTGGATCGTCGATTTCCCGATGTTCGAGAAGACCGATGAGGGCAAGATCGACTTCAGCCACAACCCGTTCTCGATGCCGCAGGGCGGGCTTGAGGCGCTGAACGGCGATCCATTGCAGGTCTATGCCTATCAGTATGACCTGGCCTGCAACGGCTATGAGCTGATTTCGGGCGGCATCCGCAACCACAAGCCCGAGATCATGTTCAAGGCGTTTGAACTGGCAGGCTATCCGAATTCCGAGGTTGAAAAGCGGTTCGGCGGCATGGTCAAGGCGTTCAAGTATGGCGCACCGCCCCACGGTGGCTGTGCGGCGGGGATCGACCGGATCGTGATGCTGCTGGCCGATGAGGCCAACATCCGCGAGGTCATCATGTTCCCGATGAACCAGCGCGCCGAAGATCTGTTGATGGGCGCGCCGTCTGAACCGATGAACAAGCAGTTGCGTGAATTGAACCTGCGGGTGGTGCCCAAAGAGTAACGCTTTGCGCCGCATCAGTCCCCGTGTTCCTGCGCTATCTGGGGCAGGCACGGGACTGGGTGGCACAGGACTGGATGGCATGGGGGCCTGTGGTTTGGCGGGGCGGGCGGTGGCGGTTCTGCCGGATGGCAGCGCGCTGATCGGGGCTGCGTCAGTGGCCCTGCGCGCGCGTGATGCCGCACAAGGCGGGGTTTACCAACCTGACGCAGAGTGGCGTGGATTTCCTTTATCTTTATGAACTGCCGAATTTTTCTTTCCCCTGACCATGGCCCATGCGGATTTCGATGGCTTTGGCGCCTGTTCGCCGTGGGGGGCTTTGCCTTCGGGCGGTAAACCGCCACCCGGTTTTTGCGCAGGGTGAAATCGCCCGCGGCAGGGCCTAACTTGGTGCAAAGGAGAGGCGCATGACCCTGACCCGCACGCTTGTCGCGATCCGTTTCGGCTATGGCCTGCCGTTGCCAGACGGGGCGCCGGACGCGCCCGGCGCGATGTTGACGGCGCTGGCGGGGCCGGACCTTGCGGCGCGGGATTGGCCGATTGACGGGCTGGCGGTGATCCAGCCCAAACTGGCCGAGTTGCGGGGCATGAAGGGGGCAGGCAAGACCGACCCTGCGCTGAAGCCGCGCCATGATCAGTTGACCCAAGAGGTGGTGGCGGCCGTCGCCCATGCCGAACGCATGACCTTTGCGCGGGCGCTGACGGCGGCGGATGGCTTTCGCGAACGGCTGGTGGCGTTCTGGGCCGATCATTTCACGGTGCTGTCCAAAACCACGGTCGAAGGGATGATGCCGTTTGCGCTGGTCGAGGATGTGATCCGCCCGCGTCTGACCGGGCGTTTTGCGGATCTGCTGACCGAGGCGACGTTGCATCCGGCGATGCTGATCTATCTGGATCAGATTCAGTCGACGGGTCCGAATTCCTTCATGGGACAGCGCAAGGACAAGGGGCTGAACGAAAATCTGGCGCGCGAACTGATCGAGTTGCACTCGATGGGTGTGGGCGCCGGGTACAGTCAGGATGATGTGCGCGAGATGGCCGAACTGTTGACCGGGGTGACATACGACGCGCGGCGCGGCATGTGGTATGAACGGCGGCGCGCCGAGCCGGGGGCGGAAACCGTGCTGGGGCAGACCTATGACGGCGAGGGGCTGGAGGTGATCCGCCGCGCGTTGGGCGATCTGGCACGCCGGCCGGAAACGGCGGCGCATATCGCGCGCAAGCTGGCGGTGCATTTTGTGTCCGATAGCCCCGATCCGGCCTTGGTGGCGGCCTTGGAGACGGCGTTTCTGGCTTCGGACGGGGATCTGACGGCGGTTTACACCGCACTGCTGACCCATCCCGCCGCTTGGGGCGGCGCTGCGGAAAAGGTACGGCAACCTTTTGATTTCATGGTTTCTTCACTGCGTGCCATGGGGCTGACTGGTGCGCGGTTTCTGGCGTTGAAACGCGGTCCGTTCCGCCAGCAGGTGCTGCGTGGCATGGCGGGCATGGGGCAGGTGTGGAAGCGGCCGGGGGGGCCGGATGGTTGGGCCGAAGAGGCCGGGGCATGGATTTCTCCGCAGCTGCTTGCGGCGCGGATCACCTGGGCGATGCAGGCGCCGGAACGGTTGCTGGACGCATTGCCGGACCCTGTCGCACTGGCTGAAACCTGCTTGGCCGACCGCGCGTCCGAACGGTTGTTGTGGGCGGCGGCGCGGGCCGAAAACCGACGCGAGGGCGTGGGGCTGGTGTTGGCCTCGGCCGAATTCAACCGACGTTAGGGGCGGCAATGAACAGACGGCATTTTCTGCGCGGGATGGCGGTGGCGGGCTGTTCGGCGGCGGCGCATCCTTGGATGACCACCGTGACCTTTGCGGCCGGGGCCGGGGCTCTGGGGGATCACCGCCTGATCGTGATGATCTTGCGCGGCGCGATGGATGGGCTGGACGCGGTGCAGCCGCAGGGCGATCCGGATTATGCGGCGCTGCGGCCCACGCTGTTGCAGCCCGAAGCCGCTGATCTGGATGGATTTTTCCGGCTGCATGCAGGGCTTGGTGGCCTGATGCCCCTGTGGGCTGCGGGGCAGTTGGCCTTTGTGCAGGCGGTAGCCACGCCTTACCGCGACAAGCGCAGTCATTTTGCCGGTCAGGATATGCTTGAATCCGGGACAGGCATGGACGTCCCCGAAGGGCAGGTGCGCGATGGTTGGCTGAACCGCATGTTGCAGGCGGTGCCGGGGCTGTCGGCGGATACGGCCTATGCGATCGGGCGGGATCCTTTGGCGGTGATGGCGGGGACGGCGGCGGTGCGCAACTGGGCGCCCGAAGCGGTTCTGAACCTGTCACCACAGGCGCGGCTGCTGTTTGAACAGGTGTATCACGACGATCCGCTGTTTCAGGCGGCAGCACAAGAGGCGATGGAACTGGCCGAGGCCGGGGGGATTGTGGACGGCATGAAGGCGGCTCCGGTGAACGGCGTGCGGCTGGATGACGTGGAAAAGCTGGTCGACTACGCTGCCGGGCGGCTGCGCGGCGATGCGCGGATTGCGGCGTTTTCGCTGTCGGGCTGGGACACGCACCGGGGGCAGGCGGGCGGGATTGGCAAGGCCCTGGCGCGGCTGCAACACGCGATCTTGCGGCTGCAAACGGGGCTTGGGCCGCAGGTCTGGGGCCGCACCACGTTGTTGGCGATGACGGAATTCGGCCGCACTGCACGCGAAAATGGCACGGCGGGCACCGATCATGGCACCGGAGGCACCATGGTGGTGGCGGGCGGTGCGGTGCGCGGCGGGCAGATGTTCGGGCGCTGGCCTGGGCTTGCCGGGGCCGATCTTTATCAGGGTCGCGATCTGATGCCGACATCGGACGTGCGGGCCTGGGCCGCGATGGCGATGCAGGGCATGTTCGGGCTGGACCGCGCGGTTCTGGAGGGCGCGGTGTTTCCGGGCCTGCAAATGGAGGGGCTGCCGCAGCGGGGGCTGATCCTGTAATGCTTTGACGTTGCGCATTTTGTGCGCCGCGCCATAGTGGGGGTGGGCTTTCAGAGGGGTGTGGTGTGGCGGATCGGTTTGGCGAAGTGGTGATCGGATGGTCTGCGGCGGCGCGGCCTGCCGGGGCGGTGCTGGAAGGCGGCGCGGTGCGGCTGGAGCCGATGGACCCGGACGCCCATGCCGCCGATCTGCACAGGGCCTTTTCCGGGCACGACGGGCTGTGGGACTACATGCCTTACGGGCCGTTCACGTCGGCTGCTGGCTATCATCGGTGGGCCAAAGAGACGGCAACCGGCGCGGACCCCAGCTTTTATGTCTTGCGTGACAAGGCCAGCGGGCATTGCAGTGGCGTCGCAAGTTTTCTGCGCATCACGCCCGAGCAGGGGTCGATCGAGGTGGGGCACATCTGCCTTGCCCCCGAGATTCAGCGCGGGATCGTGGCGACCGAGGCGATGTTTCTGATGATGGACTGGGCGTTTTCGGCGGGGTATCGGCGCTATGAATGGAAGTGCAACGCGCTGAACATGCCGTCGCGGCGGGCGGCGCAGCGACTTGGCTTCAGCTTTGAGGGCATCTTCCGCCAGCATTTGGTGGTCAAGGGGCGCAACCGCGATACGGCCTGGTTTTCGATCATTGATCAGGAGTGGCCAGCATTGCGCGAGGCCTATCTGGCCTGGTTGTCGCCAGCAAATTTTGACGGCAAGGGCCGTCAGCGGGAACGGCTGTCTGACCTGACGCGGCTGGTGCGTGCGGGGTCTGATCCGGGGCTGTGATGGGGCTGCAGATGCGGCAAAGCCGGATGTTCGGCCGGGCCGACCGATGAAATCCCGGCCCCCGCGGCTGTGGTTCAAACCGGGTGCGCCCCCCGGGCAAAGGCCCTGTGCCCGGACAGCCGATCATCCAGCACGGCGCGCAGACCGGGCAGACCTGCCTCGTTTTGCCCGGCGGTTTCTGCGGCATTTGCCAATTCGGCGTCATGCGAGTGCCGCGCCAATCCGGCGACAAAGCCTGTGACATAGCGGCGGGCGGCTGCGTCTTGCGCACCATGCAAAGCGCGGGCGGCCTGCGCCAGATCATCATGCAGCGCCAAGGGGTCGGGGGTGATGGGGTCGTTGCTGGGCAAAGCGCCTGCAAATGTGGGCAGATGCGACAGGATCGCGGCGCAAAACCGGGGCAGGCTTTCCAATGGTTTGTCCAGAAACCCATCCGCACCCGAGGCCAAGGCCGAGGCGCGGCCATTCGGATTGCCGGAAGTGCCAAGGATCAGGCTGGGCCGTCTGGTGGACAGCACAAGGTCACGGATCAACGCCTCTCCTCTGCCATCGGGCAGGCCGAGATCGACGATCACCACATCGGGGCGATAGCAGCGCAAATGGGCCCGGGCGGCGCGCAGGTTTTCGGCGCGGCGCAGGCGGGCCCCGGCGCGGTGACACATCAGACGCAGCGCCTCACACGCGTAGCGGCTGTCTTCAACGGCCAGAAGGGTCAACCCCTGCAATGGCAGCGTTTGGCCAAAGGCCGGCATCAAAAAGCCCTGTGGCAGGGGCGGAACGGAAGCGTCTGGCCGAAGGCTGGGCATGGCGGCACCTGTGCGGGGGCGGTTCATCACAGAATGCGCCCCGATGGTGAAGGCGCGGTTAATGCCGCCGGGTTTTACGCAAATTTTTGGGGCACCAGGGGGTGCGGCGCAACGCGCCCTTGCCGGGGCCGGATTTGCCGCCCATAACCACGCAAGATCTTGTGAAGGAGACCGCCATGATTGGCCGCCTGAACCACGTTGCCATTGCCGTTCCGGACTTGACGGCAGCCGCCGATCAATACCGCAACACCTTGGGTGCCAAGGTTAATCCGCCGCAGGACGAGCCGGATCATGGCGTGACGGTGGTGTTCATCGAACTGCCGAACACCAAGATTGAACTGCTGTATCCTTTGGGTGAAAACAGCCCTATTCAGGGGTTTCTGGACAAGAACCCCGCGGGGGGCATCCATCATATCTGCTATGAGGTGGATGACATTTCGGCCGCGCGTGACCATCTGCTGTCCAGTGGCGCGCGGGTTCTGGGCACGGGCGCGCCGAAAATCGGGGCGCATGGAAAGCCGGTCTTGTTCCTGCATCCCAAGGATTTCAACGGCTGCCTGATCGAGTTGGAGCAAGTATGACCATCACCGCCGCTTTGGTTTTGTTCGCCGTGACATGGTTCATGGTGTTTTTCTGCGTGCTGCCGCTGCGGTTTCGCAGTCAGGCCCAAGAGGGCGTGATCGAGCCGGGCACGCCGCGCTCTGCCCCTGCCGATGCGATGATAAAGCGCAAGGCGCAGATCACCACTGGCGTGGCTTTCGTGGTGTTTGCAGCGCTGTATCTGGTGATCACCTCGGGGCGGTTTGGCATTGATGATCTGGATGTGTTCGGCATTCTGAACATGGCCCCCCCTGCGCCCTAACGCGGCACCGAGGGGATGTCGCTGCGTGCTGGTCCGGCGTTGATCGTCTGAAACAGATGGGTGAAGGTGGCGACACCCAGAACCGGAATGATCAGGTTGATCAAGGGGATCGACAGTGGTGCCGCCATCAGCGTGCCCGCCAGCCAGATCTTGCCGAAATGGCGCTTGCGCAGGGCCTTTGCACCGATGCGGCCAAGGCGGCGGGTGGCAACAAGGGTAAAATACTCGCGGCCCAGCAAGACGCCGTTGATCATCCAGAACACCACCGGAATGAACGGCCCGGCGAAGGCGTAAAAGAACAGCGCCAGCACATTCATCGCGATCAGAAGGCCCATGAAGTTGGCGGTGTCGATCAGGCTGTCCAGGAACTTGGCACGCGGCACCGGGGGCAGGTGAGGGTAGTGGCGGTGCTCGACTGCGGCGGCGACATCCTCAAGAAACAGGCCGGAAAACACCGAGGCCACCGGGATCATCAGGAACACCGACAGCCCCAGCATCAGAAGGAATGACCCCCACGACAGCAGGGTATCAATGCCGCCGACCGGGCCGATGTAGGGGATCTCGACCGAGTTCGGGACAAAGGTTTCCAGTACCCACAGGAAAGCCGCGTAAACCCCGGTCAGCAGGGCGATGGACAAGATCACCCCCAGCACGACCACGCGCAGGAACCGCGGGTCGCTGATCTGCGACAGCGCCTTGGCAAACGAGGCGAAGATCATGCCGACGCCCATGTGATCAGTCGGTCAAGGTTGGGGCGGGGGCGGTCCTGGCCTGCGTGGCCCGGCGTGCCGATGTGGACGATGCCGGCAATGGTTTCGGATGGCGTGCAGTTGAAGGCGGCAGCGGCAAAGGCCGGGTCATGCGACGGCCAGCCCGACAGCCAGTTCGCCCCCCATCCTGCGGCCGTGGCTGCGTTGACGATGCCAAGGCACAGCGCCCCTGCTGACAGAAGTTGCTCGACCGGGGGCACCTTGTCGGATGGTTTGGGCGAGGCGATGACGGCCACCGCCAGCTTGCCGATGTCGAACTGGCCGCGCGCCTTGGCGGTCTTTTCGGCATCCGCACCGATGCTGCGGGCATGCGCCTCGGCCAAGGCCGCAAAGCGGGGCATCGCCGCAGGTTCGATCACCACCAGACGCCAGGGTTCCAGCTTGCCGTGATCGGGCACGCGGACCGCTGCGGTCAGGATCAGCAGTAACTGGTCCCGGTTCGGCACCGGGCCGGAAAACAGTTTGGCCGGATGCGACATCCGGTTCAGCAGGAAATCAAAGGCGGCGGGGTTTGGGGCGGGCATGGCAACTCCTGACGTTGCCCATGGGTGGCGGGGAATGCACGGGGCGTCAAGAGCGGCCTGCGCTTTGGCCCCTTGCGGTGGGCGCGATGGCTGGTCAGGATGCGCCATGCGCAAGGGGGAATGGTCAGATCGGGCGGTGACGGGGGCAGAGTTTTGCTGCCGTGTGACCCCGCGCGCGCGGCGCGAGGGCGTGACGGACGAAAGCGGTGTGATCAAGGTGGCGGTGACGGCCCCGCCCGAAGATGGCCGCGCCAATGCCGCGGTGGCCGAGGCATTGGCCCATGCTTTGGGCGTGGCGAAAACCAGGCTGACCCTGCTGCGGGGCGCCACATCGCGGGACAAGGTGTTTCGGCTGGACTAGCCCGGTGGCTTGGGTCTTATCTGGGCGCGCAAATGCAGAAGGACGCTACCCATGTTTTTCAACTTTCCAGCAATGGCTCTGGTGGTGCTGGGCGGATTGGCCGCTGCCGCGCAGGCCCCGGTCAACGCGGCCCTTGCGCGCAGTCTTGGCAGCCCGGTTGCGGCGGCGGCGGTATCCTTTGCTGTGGGGTTGGTGCTGCTGCTGGGGCTGACCGTGCTGTGGGCCGGGCCTGCGGTGGTGCTGCGGCTGCCGGGTGTACCGCTGTGGCAATTGGCCGGCGGCGTTTTGGGCGCGCTTTACGTGTTTTCGATGGTCATGGGCGTGCCGCGATTGGGCGTTGTGTCGGCTTTGGCGGCGTTGATCGTGGGGCAGATGCTGGGCGCGATGGTGTTGGACAGCAGTGGGGCCTTTGGCTTGGCGGTGCAGGCCATCACGCCAAGCCGGGTGCTTGCGGTGGCGATGGTGATCGGCGGGCTGGTGCTGTCGCGGCTTTAGGCCGATTTGGGCGCGATGCGGTAGCTTCCCTCGGGCAGATCAAGGGCTGCGGCAAGATCGGCCAGTTGCGCCATCGACAGGGTGATCGACACCTGTTCGTCCGTGCGCGCATCGACCTGACGCAGAACGACGCAATCCTCAAACGCCTCAATCGTGATGTCTTCCTGCAAGGCGGCGCCTTTCCCGCCTTCATCGACAAGGGTGATCACGGTGGCGTCAAAATCGTGTTCGATGGTGAACATGGGCGCTCTCCTGTGTTGGGGGCAGTATACGACAGGCGTGCGGGGCAGGCGATTCAAAATCTGTGCTGAATGACGCGCACGTGTTGGTCAGGGGGCTGTGCGATCAGGTGCGGATTTGCTATCGCTTGATCAAGCCGAACCGTCGGCAGGCGAACAAGACCAAGGATGAGCAGATGCGGATGTGGGCGATGATGGCGTTTGTGGCCTTGGCGGGCTGTGTGGCCCCAAGCCCCTATCCCCCGCAACCCTATGATACCGATCCGGCTGCGGCACCCGGACCTGTCAGTTACGACAGCACCGGGCCCTTGCCGCCCGCACAGGCCGCGCGCAATTTCCTGACCGTCGTCAGCCGGGTCGAGCCGGTGGCCGAGGCCTATTGCCGCGAGATCGGCCGCGCCAGCAATTGCGATTTCCGCATTGTCATCGACGACCGCCCGGGCCAGCCCGCCAACGCGTTCCAGACGCTGGACAAGCAAGGCCGCCCGATTCTGGCCTTTACGCTGGCGCTGATTGCGGATGCGCGCAACGCCGATGAGGTGGCTTTTGTGGTGGGGCATGAGGCGGCGCACCACATCTCGGGTCATATTCCCAAGGCGCAGCAATCTGCGGTGACTGGGGCTATTCTGGCGGGGGTGATCGCGGCGGCTTCGGGGATGGGGGACGCCGGGATTGAACAGGCGCAACAGATCGGTGCCGGGGTTGGCGCGCGCAGCTATTCGAAGGACTTCGAATTGGAGGCCGATGCCATGGGCACCGAAATCGCGTTCCACGCGGGATATGACCCGTTGCGCGGGGCTGCGTTCTTTGACCGGTTGCCCGATCCGGGCGATCAGTTCCTTGGCAGCCACCCCGCCAATGCCCAACGCAAGGCGGTGGTGGTGCGGGTGATGGCCGAGTTGCGTTGATCTGCATCAAAGCGGCGTGCCGCGCGCGGCCTCAGACTGTTTGAAATGGCAGGAGGTTCCCGATGATCGGCTTTGTGACAGAGGACCCGCGGGCATGGGGCTACACCCGCGGTGCGGCACGCGTGGTGGGGGTGAACCTGACCGGGGCAGTGGTGGATGGCTGGTTGACCCGGACCGAATTGGCGGCCTTGGTGCAAGCCTGTCATCGCTGCGTGGCTTCGGATCCTTGTACGGATTTTCTGGCCCGTACCGTGACGGCAGACAGCCTGCCCGCCTATTGCCCCAACAAGGCGGCGCTTGAGGCCTTGCGCCCCTAGCGCGCTTGCGCCCCCAGTCCGCTTGCGCCCCCAGTCCGCTTGCGCCCCCAGTCCGCTTGCGCCCCCAGTCCACTTGCGCGCCGACGTCTGGGCCGGGTAAGCTGTGCGGATGAAACAGATTGTGGATGTTGTCCGGGACCGTGGGTCGCGCTATGCCGTTTCGGGCGGGTCAGTGCAGGACCGGGCCGAAGTTGAGGCGTTTCTGGCCCGGTTGAAGCAAGTCAAGAAATTCGCCAAGGCCACCCACAACAGTTGGGCCGTGCTGCTGGCGGAGGGCCCGGTGAAGAACGACGATGGCGAGTCCGGGGCTGCGGCGGTGATCCTGAAGATGCTGGAACGCGAAGGGCTGCGCGATCATGTCGTGGTGGTGACGCGCTGGTACGGCGGGGTGCATCTGGGCGGCGACCGCTTTGCCCATGTGGTGACGGCGGTGCGGGCCTATCTGGCGGCGCTGGCATAGCGGTTCGGATCGCGCAGGCCGCCCGGATCGGTGCCGCCTGTCCGTGGATTGCATGCAGATGTTTCTTGCGGGGCAGGACAGGCTTTGGGTAGGCGGGCGCAGGAACACCAGAGGACGGGCAGCATGATCAAGGGTTTGAAAGCGGAAATCGCCCGGTTGGGAAACACCGCCAAATGGTCGTGGCAGGGCTGGGCGGCAGCCTGGGCCACGGAAAAATCGTTGCGTCAATGGAGTTTGGTCAACGTGGCCTCGGCGGTACTGGCATTTTCCATGGATCTGACTTCGGCAGAGCGTGCGCTGATTCTGGCGCTGGGAATGCTGGTGCTGGCTGCGGAATTGCTGAACACCGCGATTGAAGAAGCGGTGGATTACATGTCGACCGACCCGCACCCGCGCGCCAGAAAGGCCAAGGATTGTGGCTCGGCTGCGGTGGCGGTGACGGCACTGGCGGCCGGGATGGTCTGGGTGGTGGTTCTGATCGGCTAGGGGGCGTGGCGCGCCAGCGTGACCGGGCAGATCATGCGGGCGGGTTCTGGCGTTTTTGCCGTTTCAGATGGGCGCGGTAAAGCGCGGGGGCAAGGACCCGCTCGTAGGCCACGGCGCAGGCCGGGCGCAGGATCGGCAGGCCAGTCAGCCAGGCGACAAAACGCCAGCGCGGCATGGCGGACCAAAGCGCGCGAAAGGCGGGCATCCCGGACAGCAGTGCGCCCTTGTGGATGACGTGCAGCCGACGGGCGGCCTGATCAGGCGTCAGACCCCAATCGGCGGCGCGCGACAGATCTTCGAATTTCACGGGCAAGCCATCTGCGCGCACCCGCTTGGCGTAGGCGTCGATCTCGAACCGGCAGACCGG
>CAZCFC010000036.1:3277-16276 GCA_964497815.1 uncultured Cypionkella sp. | reverse complement strand
AGGGCGCCACGACCATGCAGTCATGCCCGAGTTCGGTCAGTTGCCGGTGCAGGCCGTGGCCACAGGGAAGAGCCTCCTAGCATAAATGGAGCCGCCCCCCGTCTCTGCCCAGCTTCTCGGCACGCCTGCGAACGTGATCGGCCCGGTCTGGAATCGTGCCCGAACTGCGCATCTCGCCTCAGCGCGTTCCCTGCGCGACGGCCACCGAGATTGTTGCCTTGTGGACATCCAGCCCGCCAAACATGATATCCTGCATTCGGTCTCTCCTCCATTCTTGAGGCTCGGCGCTAGCCCGCCTGGCACAAACCTCGAAGTATAATGCCGCGGACGAGGCCACCAAACCAGTCAGGTGACGTCGTGATCATGTGGTCTAAGGAGGATGGAAAACCTGAACTAAAGCAGTCCGCGTTGCCTACAGATTGCAAAAGCGTGTGCGCGGTTGCGCGCGTTCAGTTTGGCGCAGATTGATCGCATGTGCATCTTGACCGTTACTTCGGTCGTTCCAATTGCAGCCGCGATCTCTTTGTTGATCAGGCCTTCCGAAGTAAGCCTGATAATTCCAATCTCTTTTTCGCTGAGTACCGCGCCATCGCCCGATTTGTTGGTCTTGCCGTCCCGCTGTTCATCCGCAGGAATGAATATCTGCCCGGACAACACGAATTCCACCACACTGGCCAATGATTTCACCGACATGGTCTTTGGGATTAATCCGCGGGCACCGTTTTCAACGGCAAGCCGGATCAACGCACGGTCAACCTCGCCTGACAGCAGGCAAACCCAAGTCGGAGCGGCGGCGTTGATGACTTCGTTTATGCTTTTCAATCCAAGCATTCCGGGCATCCGCACATCCAGCAAAACCAGATCATAATGCACGCCCGAAGCAAGCGCCTGCAGCGTTTCGGCCAGATTGGCAGCGAGTGCTGTTTCATATAGCCGCGGCGGCGCTTCAAGTGCCTGTGCAACGACCTCTGCAAGCAGCAAGTGATCATCTGCAATCAATACAGATGTACGTCGTTTGCCCTCACCAACAGAGCCGTCAAACCCATCCGGGGTGATCTTGGCACGTTGCGTCAAAGGGAATCCTCCAGATGTGCCTGCCTGCATTTCACTGGCAGCACCCATCTTTAAGTTAGCACCCGAGTGAGTTGCAACACTGTCTAACGATAGCTAGGCGCTATCAAATGCGCCTTACGTGCAGGTCAATTTCCCTAAAGGGAATTCGGTGTCGCGAAAGAGAGGCTTCATCTTTAAGTGATGCTGTGGCAACTGATTGCGCTTAATATTGTCATCGGGGAAGATAGCCAATGAACCGACGCGCGTTTGCCTTGTTTTCGGCTGCAATTGCTACTGGATTGGCAAGCCCTTTGCGGGGCGCTGCCGAACCGCTGCTGCGGGTTGACGGGGACATTCGTGATTTCGGGGGCGTCAGTCCGGATGATGCCGATCTGCTTGCATTCGAGCAAATAAATTTCGCGACGTCTACGGTATGGACAGAGGGCACTCCGCGCTTTTCCGGGCCATCCCTGCAGATGTTGCTGGAAAAGCTGGGGGCGGGGCCGGGCAATTTGCGGATGACCGCTATCAATGATTACAGCATTGAAGTCACTCGCAACCTTCTGGCACCGGACGCGCCGATCATTGCCAACAGGATTGATGACAAGGCTTTTGATCGCCGTGGGAAGGGACCGTTCTGGGTCATGTTCCCCTTCGATCAATCGCGCGCGTTCCAGAATGAAACCACTTATGCAGCCTGTGTCTGGCAGCTTTCCCGGATCACGGTATTGAAGGGATAGAAAATGGTGTCGGCAATGGCGGTCTTGCGACGGCGGTATGCGCCGCGCGCGCGTTACGCCGCGCCGATCCTGCTGGTGCTGATGGCTGCAGTTGTGGTCCTTCTGGTCGCGAATGCGCTGAGCTTTCGCAACAACCTTGATTTTTCTCGGGCTGCCGCCTCGGACAACAGGGTCTGGGCGACATCGCAGTTGGAGGTAGACCACAAGAACCTGCTGCTGGCGCTGGATGCCGCGCGGCATATTCCGCTGGACGAT
Organism: uncultured Cypionkella sp.; assembly: GCA_964497815.1. Classification (GTDB taxonomy): domain Bacteria; phylum Pseudomonadota; class Alphaproteobacteria; order Rhodobacterales; family Rhodobacteraceae; genus Cypionkella. The sequence continues at coordinate 14,228 of CAZCFC010000036.1, read as the reverse complement.
GCAAAGGATCGGATCGCGGTTGCCTTTGACATCTATTACAGCCGCGTTGAAATCCTTTACGCGGCATTGAAGCTTGCCGAGCTGCCGTCGTCTTTGGGCAGTGATCTGGAAAAGGCGGTGCAGGGGCGCGATGCGCTGGCGGTGCAGTTTGACAACCTTGATCTTGATGACCCGGCCGCGTTGGCGCGTTTGACGGCGGATGCGACGTTGCAGTCGCCTTTGCTGCGGCAGATTGCGTTGGAATCCTTGGGTTATTTCATCGACGATGCCAGCATGGCCCGCGAACGCGAAGTCATGCTTTGGACCCGCTTTCTGGTGAATTCGCTGGTCCTGGTCGTGCTGATGGCGACGGCGATGTGCTTTGCGCTGCTTTTGCGGCGTCAGTTGTCTGATCAGATCGAATTGGTTCAATCGGCCGCAAATGATACACGCATGGTTTACGATGCCACGATGATGGCGGTCGTGGTGTCTGATCTTGACGGCAAGATCGTGCTGTTCAACGCCGCGGCCGAAAAGGTCTATGGCTGCCAAGCGTCTGATATTGTTGGGCGCAACATCGCCGAGACCATGATCCCTCCGCACCGTCTGGACTCGCACTTCCGCGCGATGAAGCGGCTGCAAGACGAGGGCACGGATAATTGGCTGACGGGAAAACCAAAGCTTACCACCACGCTTGACGCCAAAGGCCGCGAGATCCCGATCGAACTGACGATCCTTGCCAACCGCGACACCAACGGCAAGACGCTGCTGATCGCCTTTATCCGTGACGTGTCCGAACAATTGGCCTATGAGCGCAACCTGCGCGCAGCGCGCGACGAGGCCAGGCATCATGCCGAAAGCCGGACGATGTTTCTGGCCACCATGAGCCATGAAATGCGCACACCGCTGCATGGATTGCTGGCCTCATTGGACCTGATCGACGAGGCCGGGCAAAGCCCCGAGGCCCGCAGATTGTTGGCAACGGCACGCGATTGCGCGCTACGCAGTGTGTCGCAGATCAACGACGTGCTGGATCTGATCCAGATCGACGAGTCGCAGGAACCCGCCACGGCGTTCGCCCCGGCCGGGGTTGTGGCCGAAATCATTGCCGAACAGGCGGCCATCGCGCGCGAGCGTGGCAACAGGCTTCAGATAAATGTGACCGGCGCGGCCAAAGAGCAGTTGTGGTCGGGGGCTGGGAAAACCTTTGCACGGGTGATGTATAACCTGATTGGCAATGCCCTGAAATTTACCGAAAACGGCAGCGTCCAGGTTGATCTGCGTTTTCAGACCGACGCTGATGGCGGCCATCGTCTGGCGGTCGCTGTGCAGGACAGTGGGATTGGTATCTCGGCTGAAGATCAGGCGCGTATCTTTGATCTGTTCGTCACCTCGCCCAGCACCGGGGCTGGGCGGCGTCAGGACGGCACCGGGCTTGGTCTGGCGATCGCGCGCAAAGGTGTGGAAAAGATGGGCGGCCACCTGTCTTTGGAAAGCACCCTTGGCGCAGGCAGCCGGTTCCATTTCGACATTGCGCTTGCCGTTCCGCTGGCTTCTGCCCTGCCAGCCGAAACGCGGCCGCCCGTTGTCCGACAGCTGAATTTCGATCTGTCCTGTCTGATTGTCGATGACAACATCGTCAATCTGGAGCTTACGGCGCAAATGCTGCGACAGTTGGGCTGCAAGGTGCTGGCCTGTGACAACGGCGCCGCTGCGGTGTCGGCCACGCTTCAGATGCAATTTGACGTCATCTTCATGGATCTGAACATGCCCGGCGGCATGTCCGGGGGCGAGGCTGCCCGGAAGATCCGCAGCCTGGAACAGGCTGACCCACAGAACCGCGCCAGAAGCTGCATCATTGCGCTGACCGCGGATACAACCTTTGGAAACCCGTTGGAGGTTGCCGAGCAAGGCATGGATAGAGTGTTGCACAAACCGGTCCGGACGCCCGATCTGGTGCGGATGTTGGACGGGTTGGAATCCAGGCCGGACCAATTCGGCATCACAGAACAGCCCGCCGCGGGCGATGCCAGTTTTGACGAACTGTTCGCCCTGATGGGGCCGGTTGCCGCGAAACGCCTGCTTGTCGGCGTGGTGGATGATCTGAGGGCGGTGCAGAGCAGCCTTTCCAAAGACGCCGATCCGCAGCTTGAAGACATTCTGCATCGCGCCACCGGGTCGGCTGGCATGGTTGGTCTGTCCGATCTTAGCCTGACGATGTCCGGCGCTGTTCGAACGCTGCGCCAGCAAGGGCATCTGGAGGATGAGGTGCCGTCGCTGTTTTGTGCCTGCGATCTGGCGATCGAAAGCATTCAACTTGCCATGGCATAGCCGCCCCACCCGTTGCAGTCCAGACGGGTGGATCCCCGACCGTTGACGGACGGCTTCAGACCCGAAACTGCTGGCGCGCATCTGACACCGCCGTGTGCGTTCGAACCAATGGCCGGCCCACCGCTACTGTCGTTTCGCCGGTCTGGATCGCAAGCAGACCCTGCCTGTCAACGGGCAAGCCTCCACTGTTGTCAACGGGCGCGACGGTCGGGCCCTGAGCGTAAATGGTTCCGGCAATCTGCACTGTGACGATGGGAAAACGGTCGGTCATGGGGGGCTCCGGGCAGACTTCTGATAAGTTGAAAAGCGTTTTCATGACCTGCGAAACGCAGTGTCCCGGCTCTTGGTGGTGTTGTTTTCAAAGGCCGCCACAACGCCGCGCTGCAATCGGCCCAGCGTTACCGGCGCACGCAATGTTGCATCCCCGATCAACCGGCGCTCGGCACCAAGATCGTCCATCGCGACGGCGGCCGACACCAGAATGACGATGATCTCGGCGCGCAGCTGCCGGAACGCCATCATCGCCGCGACCGCCGCATCCGTATCCTCGAACGCGTCAACGTTCACGACCAGATAGGTAAAGGCATTCTGCAACGAGGCCAGATCCAGCAATTGATCGACGCGCAGGCAAGACGCACAGGGGCCAAGCCCAACCTGCCGCAACATGGTGCGCAGCATCACTGTATCAGACTCGGAAAAGCCCACCACACAGGCCGCGCCCTTGCTGCGGGTTACTGGTTCGGTCAGCTTGTCGTGGCGTTCCCACAGGGCTTCAATCGCAAGGCCAGACAGCTGCGGCAGCTGCGCGCCCGGCTCGGTAGCGCCTTTGACAAGCCGCAGATGCTTGGCATCCTTGCGCAAGTGCCGCGCAATCAGGTGATTAGAAATCAGCCGCATTTTCCGGCTCCTCGAGGGTGAAAAATTCAACTCCAGCGACAAGAAGCATTGCACGTGCGTCATCCCAAAGATCCGCCTGCTGAGGATGCGGGTAGACACCGCGCCGAACAGAAGCGGTCAGAACGCAGACAACGCCACCGGGAAACCGCCGCCGGATAACGCGGGCGTGGCGTGGCCAATCAGATTGCCGCCAAAGGGCTTCTGAAACCAGAATGACCGGATGGTCGCCCATTCCCTCGTGGTGAAAACCGTTGAAAACCGTCAATCCCATGCCCTGAAGAAGGGGGCGCCACGACAGCGCATCGGAATCCAGGGCCGCCATCAGAATGACAGTCCGGTTTTCAATCATCGCAGTCGATTGGGCGGATTCAGTGCAAATCTGCGCCAGACCGCTGCGCTGCGTGGGTGGTGCCGCGTTGGATTGAACGCCCGCTATATAAGCCATTTGGCAACCAAAACCCAAAGCACAGTGCCGATCGGCATTGCCATCAGCACAAAAACAGCCGGCAGAGCCCCCTGTGCGTATTGATCAGCGCCATCAGCTTTGCTTAGACAAGCGACCGTTTCACCAGAGCGGTTTTTGCGGGCTGTGAATGGCAAACGGGGATACATGATGGCTGTTCCGTTGGTGTCCAACAGCCGTTATAGGGCAGCTCTTAATTCAACTGAAACGTGCATCTGAGATCGCGCGTCGGCAATAGATACAATAATATCAATAGATCGCATGAAACACCAAAAGATAGAATTGGCGGCTTTCGCTGCAAAAGTTGCGATCCTGTTTCAAGTTCACCAGCTGGCGATTGTTATGGTCGCCAATGCTGCTGGGGCGTTGAAGGCCTGCCCCGATCATTCCGAAATCGGCGGGCGTCTTGCCGAAGTGATCAAGGCTGGTTGACCGTGTCAGGCCAAGACTTGCGCCCGGTTGTCGCAATCGGCGGCGGCGGTATCCGGCTTGTCATCCGGCAACCGGCTGACACATTGAAACTTTGGGCAAAGCGGGCGCGGGTTGCGCCTGCCGTATTGGAGCCATCCAACTGGGCATCGAGCCCAGTCGTCTGGCGCAGCCAGATGCGGCTGCACGGTTGCGCTGCATGATCTGTCTGCAAAACACACCAGACGGTGGGCCTGCCCGTTCCTCAGGTGAAACCCTTGCGGAACGCGTGCAGGACTGTCCTTAATATCTTGCGGCAGTTCAGGTTTTCACAGGTGCCGGAGCGCCACCTTCAAACCGGTTGCCGTTGCGATAATCGCAGGGGGCCTCTTGCATCTGCAGATGAAGCCCGGTTCCGGTAAACGGGTGGGCGCGGGCGACATCTTCGTCAAATTCGATGCCAAGACCCGGGGCCTCGGGGGGGATGATATAGCCATCCTCCCATTTGACCGAATTCTTGATCAATTGTTGGTGGAATGTCCCGCCGGTCTGGATCGTTTCGGCCATCAGGATATTGGGGATCGACGCCGCCAGATGGATGTTCGCAGCCCATTCCACGGGGCCGGCATACAGATGCGGCGCAATCTCGGCGTTGTAAATCTCGGCAATCGCCGCGATTTTCTTCGCCTCCCAGATGCCGCCAACCCGGCCAAGGGCAGGCTGCAGGATCTTGACGCCACCGGCACGCAACAGGGTGCCAAACTCGGCCTTGGTGGTCAGTCTTTCGCCTGTGGCCAACGGAATTCGCACCTGCCGCGCCACTTCTGCGAATTCCAGAAGGTTGTCTGGCGGAATCGGCTCTTCGTACCACAGTGGGTTGTAGGGCTCTAATTCGCGGCCAAGGCGGATGGCGCCGGGGGTCGAAAACTGGCCGTGCGTCCCAAACAGCAGATCGGCGCGGTCGCCCACAGCTTCGCGGATCGCACGGCAAAAAGCGATGGACCGGGTGATATCGCTCATCGCCGGTTCGTGGCCGCCACGGATGGTGTAGGGGCCAGCCGGATCGAACTTTACGGCAGTGAACCCAAGGTTCACAAAGCGCAGCGCAGCTTCGGCTGCGGCATCGGGCGATACCCAGAATTCGGCCGACTCCTGCCCCGGTTCAGGGTAAAGATAGGTATAGCTGCGCACCCGGTCATTCATCTTGCCGCCCAGAAGGGCCCAGACCGGACGGTTGCGGGCCTTGCCGATGATGTCCCAGCAGGCAATCTCCAGCCCCGAAAACGCCCCCATCACGGTGGGGTCGGGGCGCTGGGTGAAGCCTGCCGAATAGGCCCGGCGGTACATCAGTTCAATGTTTTCCGGGTTTTCGCCCAGCATATGGCGTTCGAACACATCTTCGATCACCGCGCGCATGGCTTTGGGTCCAACCGTCGAGGCATAGCATTCGCCATAACCGACAAGGCCGTTGTCGGTGGTCAGCTTGGTGAATATCCAATAGCGCCCGCCCCATCCGGGGGCCGGCGGGGCCACCACAAAAATCTCAAGGTCTTTCAGTTTCATGGCACGGTCCCCTTGGCTTTGATCACAGGCTAGGGGGGAAGTGGGGGGATGACTTGGCGGAAAGCGACGAAATGCGTCGCAAACGATCAGCACATCTGCAGGGATAATACGTCCAGACAGGCGGCCATCCGCTTGGGCAGGGCCCGAAACGGCGCGTGTCCGCAGGGAAGGCCGATGCACAGGGGAATGTCGGCGGCCATCGTGTCCTGATCGCAGGGCGGTATCCATAGGTGCCGAGCCATCGGTGTGGGGCTGCGCGAAAGACCGGGGCCAGCGGCTGCCTGGTGCCCGCGCGGCGCATTTTTGCCAGACTTTCGCCGGGGCGGGGCACATCGGCGCAGACATAAATCAGCCGCGTGATCAGCGCTTCATCGGTTTGTGCGCCGGACGGGATGACAAAACCACCAGCAGAATGACCGACCTACCCGATGGGGCCGTGCAGCGTGTTCAGCATGGCCCGCCTTTGGCAGGGCAGGGTGGTCGGGCTGTTGCGCCCCGAAAGTTCGATGGCGCGGGTGCCATGGCCCCGGGCCGTCAGTTCTGGCACTGCGCGATCCCGGACGCGGGCATCAGGCAGGCCCCTTGGATCAGCAGCAGGTCAGACATGTCCGATGCTGCGCAGAAAATCAGTCAGCAGACCGGCATAGGCCTGCGGTGCATCAACCATCGGCAGATGCCCCGCACCGCGCATCAGGTGATAGCGGTGGCCAAGGATCAACGCGGCGGTTTCGCGCACCAGATCGGGCGGGGTGGTGCCGTCATTGGCCCCGGCAATGGCCAGAGTGGGCAGGGTCAACCCGGCGGTGGGGGTGTAGAAATCGGTGCCCGCAATCGCCGCGGCACAGCCAATCCAACCTTGCGGCGGCGTGTCGATCAGCATCTTGCGCACGCGCGGCATGCCGGGAACATCGCGCCAGCGCCGGCCAAACATCCGCTCCATCGCGGGGTCGGCATAGGCCTCCAGCCCGGCCATCTGCACCTGTTCGATGCGCGCGGCCCAAACTGCGGGCGTGCCGATCTTGGCGGCGGTATTCGACAGCACCAGCCCCCGCACAAGATCCAGCCGCTTGACTGCCAGCCCCTGTGCCACCATCCCCCCCAGCGACAGCCCGACGACAACCGCGTCTGTCAGCGCGAAATGCTCCATCATCCGTTCGGCATCCCGGATCAGCGCGCCCATCGTGTAGGGCGGCTGCGGCGCGTCAGATTGGCCATGGCCGCGGTGATCATAGCGCAGGATGCGCAGGGTCGGGGGCAGCAGGGAAACCACCTGATCCCAGATCGTCAGGTTGGTGCCAAGCGCGTGCAAAAGCACAACCGCAGGGCCGCTTGCGGGGCCGGACAGCACGGCGTTCAGGCGCAGGTCATCAAGGTAGATAAGCGGCATTGTTCGATTCCGACTAGGATGATTTGCAGCGGTTTTGCCTGATCAGGCTGGAATTGCAGGGGGGTGCAGCCCGCGATTGCCGCAAGGCTCCAACACAGGGCAGGGGCCATAATGTCGAAAAACCTCAAGAGGGAAAGCGCTGCAACACCTTGGCAAACAGGGCTGGATCCACATTGCCGCCCGAGGCCGTACAGATCACGGTATCGGGCAGATCGTCGCAAAACAGGGCGGCGGCAAGCGCCACGGCCCCGCCGGGTTCGATCACCACGCGCAGATGGGCAAAGGCCAGCGCCATCGCCCGCAGCGCCTGGTCATCCGTCACCACCAGCCCCGGTCCGCACAGCCGTTGCAGGATCGGAAAGGTCAGCGCGCCGGGTTGCGGTGTGACGATGGCATCGCAGATCGACCCCGCCGCCTGCGCATTGCGCTGCACCGACCCCGCCGCCAAAGACCGCGCCACATCGTCAAACCCGACCGGTTCGGCTGGGCGCACCCGCAACCCCGGCGCGTGGGCTTCCAGCGCAAGCGCCACGCCCGATGTCAGCCCCCCACCGCCGCAACAGGTGATCACATCGCCCGACGTGATCCCGGCCACCGCCGCCTGTTCGGCAATCTCCAGCCCCACGCTGCCTTGTCCGGCGATCACCTCGGCGTCGTCATAGGGACGGATCAGCGTCAATCCCCGCGCCCGCGCCAATTCCGCGCCGATGGCGTCGCGGTCATCGCGGGTGCGGTCATAAAGGACCACCTCGGCCCCGTAGGCGCGGGTATTGTCGATCTTTACGGCGGGCGCATCGGACGGCATCACGATCACGGCCGGAATGCCGTGCATCCGCGCGGCCAGCGCCACGCCCTGCGCATGGTTGCCCGAAGAGAAGGCGATCACCCCCCCTTGCACGCACCGGCGGCGGCAAAGCCGATACCGCTGCCCAGCCGCCACGGAATTTGAAACTGCCCGTCCACTGCAGGCATTCGGCCTTCACAAAGATGCGCCGTCCGGCGATCTGGTCCAGCAAGGGGGCGGTCAGCAACGGCGTGCGGCGGGCGTGGCCGGCAAGGCGCTTGGCTGCGGCAGTGATGGTGGCGATGTCAGTCATGGCAGGCTTTCAGAAAGGCGCGGATGACACCAAGGCTTTCGGGCTCATCCAGAAAGGGAATATGGGCGCGGTCGGGAACGTTTGCATAGATCATGTCAGGCCGACGGCGACGCATTTCATCGGCGCATGACTGGGTCAGCAGGTCCGAATTCGCCCCCCGCAACAGCGCCAACGGCAGGCCTGCACAGGCATCAAACAGCGGCCACAGATCGGCGGGTGGGCCTTCGAACCCGGCCAGAAAAGCCTGACGCAGGGCAGGATCATAAGTGATGCGCAGGCCTTCGTCGGTTTGCCGGTAATGCAAGTGCGCCTCGGCAAGCCAGCGTTCGGGCGGCACGTTGGCAAAACCGGGCATGCTGCGGGGCAGGCGTTCGGCCAGTTCCGCATGGGTTTTCACGGCTGGATTGCGCCCGACATAATCGAAAATGCGCGCCAGCCCCGGACGGTTTATCTCGGGGCCGATGTCGTTCAGACAAAGACCCGACAGCCGGTCCTTGGCCATGGCGGCCAGCACCATCCCGATCAACCCCCCGCGTGACGTGCCCAGCACCGCCACCCTGTCCAGCCCAAGATGCGCCAGCAGCGCCAGCACATCCTGCGCCTCTTGCGGCACGGTGTAGCTTTGCGCCCCGCTCCAGCCACTGGCCCCCCGCCCGCGGTAATCCATCCGGATCAGGCGCAGGGGCGGCAAATGCGGGCGCAGATAGTCGAAATCGCCCATCGTCCGCGTCAGGCCGGGCAGGCACAGAAGGGGAAGGCCCGCGCCCTCGTCATCATAGGCCAAGGCGGTGCCATCGGCGGCGGTGAAAAATCGGGTCATGCGCGGGCTCCTGCTATGGTGACAGACTGGCACGCGGGGAGGCGCCGCGAAAGGGGGGCTTTGGTCCATGCGGGAAGATGCCACGCTTGCGCCACGGGCTGCGCGGGCTTAGAGGACAAACGGCAAAAGGGGACGATCAGATGGCAGACGACAGCAGCGAAAAACGCGCAGCCTCGAAAAAGGTAGGGGCGCTGCGGGGGCTTGTGCCATTCATCGCGCCCTATCGGGTGATGGTGATCATGGCCGCGCTGGCGTTGTTGCTGACGGCGACGGTCAGTCTGGTGCTGCCGATGGCGGTGCGCCGTGTGGTCGACAGTTTCAACGGCGGGGATCTGACCTTGCTGGATCGGTATTTCGGCGCGGCCTTGGCCATTGCGGCCTTGTTGGCCGTGGGAACCGGCGTGCGCTATTACTTTGTGACCCGACTGGGTGAACGGGTGGTGACCGACATCCGCCGCGCGCTGTTTGACCGCGTGGTATCAATGAGCCCGGCCTACTTTGTGCGGTTGTTGACGTGCGAGGTGTTAAGCCGGATCACCACCGATACCACGCTGATCCTGTCGGTGATCGGGTCATCGGTATCAGTGGCGCTGCGCAATCTGCTGACTTTGCTTGGCGGGCTGGTGTTGATGGCGTTGACTTCGGGCAAGTTGACGGGGCTGGTGTTGCTGCTGGTACCTGCGATTGTGGTGCCGATCATCGTGCTGGGGCGGCGCTTGCGCGGGCTTAGTCGCGAAAATCAGGACCTGATCGCGCAGTCTTCAGGGATGGCGTCTGAGGCGCTTTCGGCGGTGCAGACGGTGCAGGCCTTCACGCATGAGGCGCAGACGCGCGGCAACTTTGCAGCCGTGAACGAACGGTCGTTTGGAAGCGCGAAAACCCGCATCCGCACGCGGGCGCTGATGACGGTGATCGTGATCTTCATGGTGTTCGCGGGCGTCGTTGGCGTGCTGTGGATGGGGGCGCGCGACGTGCGTGGTGGTGCGATGACGGCAGGGCAACTGGTGCAGTTCGTCATCTATGCCGTGCTTGTGGCCGGGGCGGTCGGGGCGTTGTCGGAAATCTGGGGCGAGTTGCAGCGCGCAGCGGGTGCGACCGAGCGGCTGGTGGAAATGCTGCAGGCAGAAGATCCCGTGCAAGACCCCGCCGCCCCTGTGCCACTTGCGCGGCCGGTGCGCGGCCGGATCGAGTTGGACAGCGTGGTGTTCCGCTATCCGGCGCGGCCCGAAACCTCGGCTTTGGATGGGGTGTCGTTGACGGTTGAGGCGGGCGAAACGGTTGCTTTGGTCGGGCCTTCGGGGGCGGGCAAATCGACGGTGCTGCAGCTTTTGATGCGGTTTTATGATCCGCAGGGCGGCGCGATCCGGCTGGACGGGGTGGACCTGCGCGACATGGAGCGGGCAGATTTCCGCGGGGCGATGGCTTTGGTTCCGCAGGACCCGGTGATTTTTGCGGCCTCGGCGCTGGAAAATATCCGCTTTGGCCGCCCTGACGCCACCGAGGCAGAGGTGCAAGAGGCCGCCCGCGCCGCGGCAGCACATGATTTCATCGCCGCGCTGCCACAGGGCTATGCGACCTGGCTGGGTGAGCGCGGCGTGATGTTGTCGGGCGGGCAAAAGCAGCGCATCGCGATTGCGCGGGCGATCTTGCGTGACGCCAAGGTGCTGCTGCTGGACGAGGCGACATCGGCGCTGGACGCGGAAAGCGAACGCGCCGTGCAGGCGGCTGTAGACCGTCTGGCCGAAGGGCGGACGCTGTTGGTGGTGGCGCACCGGCTGGCCACGGTCAAGCGTGCCGACCGCATCGTGGTGTTCGATCAGGGCCGCATTGTGGCGATTGGAACGCATGAGGCTTTGGTGGCCGAGGGCGGGCTTTACGCGCGTCTGGCGCGGTTGCAGTTCACCGACGGCACGGTTTAAGGTCTGGCGCGGATGGGGGTTTCACACCCCCAAGGATTTGCTGCGCAAACCCTTCCCCCGTGGGATATTTCTGCACAGAGGATGAAA
>CAZCFC010000036.1:0-3177 GCA_964497815.1 uncultured Cypionkella sp. | reverse complement strand
TCGCCGGACGTCTTTGTTCCCGCATATTCCAGCCGCGGCGGGGCTACGATTTCGCCACCACTGGCAGAGGCAGATGTCTGACGTGGCGTTTTGCAGGTGTGGTTTTCCTTGGCAAACCCGGCTTTCGCCCCCATCTTGGACGAACAAGAACAACTCTTGTCAAAAGAGGGATCAGGGGAGGATACCATGGGAAGCTTTGCGTCGCGCGCAGACCTGAAGGCCATTGAGGCCGAGTCGACTTGGGAAGGGCGTGGCATTGCGTCTTCCATGTATGATTTTCTAAGTCGCACCCGGGCCAGACATGGCACAAGGCCTGCGGTCAGCTTTCAACTTACATCCGGCCCGGGGGATGCTGCGCAAACGCTGAGCTGGAACGATTTGCATGCCCGTGTGACGCAGGCCGCCAACCTGTTTCGCAGCCTTGGCGTGGGCGAAAACGATGTCGTGGCCTATGTGCTGCCCAACGCGCTTGAGACAGCTGTGACGTTGCTGGGCGGGGCGGTGGCTGGGATCGTGAACCCGGTCAACCCGCTGTTGGAGGCCGAGCAGATCAGCGCCATTCTGCGCGAAACCAAGGCCAAGGTGGTGGTCACCTTGCGCGCCTTCCCCAAGACCGACTTGCCGCAAAAGGTGGCCGAGGCGGTGCGGCATGCGCCGTCGGTCAAGACGGTGCTTGAGGTGGATCTGAACCACTATCTGTCGCCGCCGAAAAGCTGGATCGTGCCGCTGGTGCGCCCGAAAAATCCCGTGATGCACACGGCCAATGTGAAGAATTTCAATGTCGAATGCGCCAGACACTCGGGTGATCGGCTTGACTTTGCCGATCGCACCACAGATCACGTCGCCGCCTATTTCCACACCGGCGGCACCACGGGCATGCCCAAAGTGGCGCAGCACAAGGCCACGGGGATGATCTATAATGGCTGGCTGGGCCACAGGTTGCTGTTTCGGGAAACCGACATCGTGATCTGTCCGCTGCCGCTGTTTCATGTCTTTGCGGCCTATCCGATTCTGATGTCGATGATTGCCAGCGGTGCGCATGTGGTGTTCCCAACCCCGGCAGGCTATCGCGGCGACGGGGTGTTCGACAATTTCTGGAAACTGGTTGCGCGCTGGAAGGTCACATACATGGTGACGGTGCCGACCGCGCTTTCGGCGCTGATGCAGCGGCCGATTGACGCCGATGTCAGCACCTTGCGTGGTGCGTTTTCAGGGTCTGCGCCGCTGCCGATCGAGTTGTTCAACAGGTTTGAAAAGGCGACGGGCGTGCAGATCGTCGAAGGGTATGGTCTGACCGAATGCACCTGCCTTGTGTCGATCAACCCACCGGAAGGAAACAAGAAAATCGGCTCTGTTGGCCTGCCGTTTCCACATTGCGATGTGCGCATCATCGGCACCAACTCTGATGGCAGCCCGCGGGAATGCGCTGTGGATGAGGTGGGCGAGATTTGCGTGTCAAACCCCGGCGTCTATGCGGGGGCGACCTATACCGAGGTCGAAAAGAATGCAGGTCTTTATTACAACGGCACGCATCTGCGTACCGGCGATCTGGGGCGGCTGGACGGTGACGGCTATCTTTTCATCACCGGGCGGGCCAAGGATCTGATCATCCGGGGAGGCCATAACATCGACCCCGCGATCATCGAAGAGGCCCTGATGGGCCATGATCAGGTGTCTTTTGTCGGCGCCATCGGCCAACCTGACGCACATGCGGGCGAGCTTCCTTGCGCCTATGTCGAATTGATCAAAGGCGCCACCACCTCGGTGGCCGACCTGATGGCCTATGCCAAAGAGCATATCCACGAGCGCGCGGCCCTGCCCAAACATATCGAAATTCTGGACGAGCTGCCGAAAACGGCCGTTGGCAAGGTGTTCAAGCCCGATCTGCGCCGCCGGGCGATCACCCGCACCTATGATGCGGCTTTGGTCGAGGCGGGGCTGCCCGTGCATGTGGCCGAGGTGGTCGAGGACAAGAAGCGCGGGCTGGTGGCGCGGCTTGCGAAATCGGCTTTGGTTGACGATGCCGCGGTGGCGGCGGTGTTGGGGCAGTTTGCACAGGGGTGGGAATGGGCCAACTGAAGCCTGCCCCAAGGAAAAAAAGGGCCGTCACATGCAAGGGACGACCTTTTTCATTTGCGAAATAACCAACTTCGGCCAATCCTGACGGCACATTTGGCCAGAAAGGGATTTGTCATGAAAGGTTGGTTGGGGACTGTCTGTACCTGTGCGATTGCCGTCACGTCTGCGCCTGTCTGGGCCGAGACGACGTCAGAGATGTTGTTCAAGCACAAGCATTGGGAGGTTGAGATTGTCGGCTTTGACGATGGCTCGGTCGCCTGTCTGGCCGAGGTGGATGCCACCACGGAAAGTTTTACCGTTTGGGTCTATCCCGATCAGTCGGTGAAATTGCAGTTCTATTCGACGGCTTGGGATTTTGGCGAGGGCGAGTCGGCGGATCTTGACGTCAAGATTGACCGCCGCGCCAGCTGGGATCTGACCAATGCCGAGTTGTACAAGAATTCGATTCTGTTCAACTTGCCGGATTCCGATGCCGGAGTGCGGTTCCTGTCAGAGGTCGCGCAGGGACAGCGGCTTTACCTTCGGTCTGCGGACAAATCTCCGGTGCAGGATTATTCGCTGGCTGGGTCGCGGGCGTCGATGGATGCGCTGATCGCCTGCGCCGATGCGATCAGCTAGGGCGATTTTTCTGTGAAAAATCAGGGGGGCTGTCTGCCCCCCTTACCCCCCCGAGGATATTTGAGGACAGATGAAAGGTCAGAGGGTTTCGGTGTCCATCCAGATGGTCACCGGGCCGTCGTTGTTCAGGCTGACATCCATGTCTGCGCCAAAGATGCCATTGGCGACGGCAAGACCTTCGTCCGCCATCCGCATGGTGAAATGGTCGTAAAGCCGTTTGCCCTCATCCGGGGCGGCGGCATAGGAAAAGCCGGGACGGTTGCCGCGCAGATCGGCGGCCAGGGTGAATTGCGACACGATCAGGGCGGCGTTGCCCGCATCCTTGACGCACAGGTTCATCTTGCCCGCCTCGTCCTGAAAGATCCGCAGCTTGGCAATTTTTGCTGCCAGTTTGTCGGCCTGCGCCTGCGTATCGCCCTGCATGGCGCAGATCAGGATCAACAGCCCAGGGCCGATTTCCCCCACCACGGTACTATCGAC
>CAZCFC010000035.1:0-16453 GCA_964497815.1 uncultured Cypionkella sp. | reverse complement strand
GGGGCTGCCATGCGCACAGCCTATCCAAACGGCACACGGAACAAAAGCCCGCCCTATTCGCAGGCAAAGCAATAAACTGCTTCCAAAAATACCCGAAAGGTAATGCTGGACAGAATCCTGTCAGGCAGGCTTCACTAACGTCAGAAAACAGGCAAAATGCCGACAAGGTCGCGTGGACCGCTTTACGCCGCATCGGGCGGACACGCACAGGGCCGTTAACGGGGAGAACGCGGCGGGACAAGACATGACCGAAGTAGCGTTTCTGCTGAACGGAACGCCAGTCCGCGTGGTGGGGGAATCCCCGACGCGGACACTTTTGGATTGGCTGCGTGACACCCGAGGCCTTTGCGGCACCAAAGAGGGCTGCAATGAAGGCGATTGTGGCGCTTGTACCGTCATGGTCACGGATGCGGATGGCGTCCGCGCGCTGAACGCCTGCATCCTGTTCTTGCCGCAACTGAATGGCAAGGCCGTGCGCACCGTCGAAGGGATATCCGGCCCCGATGGTCGAATGCACCCGGTTCAAACTGAAATGGTCGCCCACCACGGCAGTCAATGCGGCTTTTGCACTCCGGGTTTCGTTGTGTCGATGGCCGTGGGCCACGCGCAAAGCCGCACGGATCACGACACGGTTCTGGCCGGGAACCTTTGTCGCTGCACCGGCTATGCCCCGATCATCCGCGCCGCCAAAGCCGCCGAAGCCGCGCCAGTGCCCGACTGGATGCAGACCGATGCGGCCATCCTCTGTGCGGAAATATCCTCGGGGAGGTCCGGAGGGGCAGACAGCCCCTCCGGCTTTTTCCAGCCCGACAACAGCGATGATCTTGCAGACTGGTATCTGGCGAACCCTGACGCCACCCTGATCGCAGGGGCCACGGATGTGGGGCTTTGGGTCACCAAACACCTGCGGGATCTGACGCGTGTTGCGTTCCTGTCGGGCATCAGCGACCTGCAACAGATCGAGCGCAGCGGCGGTTCTGTGCATGTCGGGGCGGGCGTCACCATCAGCGCCCTGCGCCGGGCCATGCAGCCCTTGCACCCCAGCTTTGCCGAACTGTTGCGCCGCTATTCCAGTGAGCAGGTGCGCAACGCCGCCACCATCGGCGGCAACATCGCCAACGGCTCGCCCATCGGCGATGGTCCGCCTGCGCTGATTGCCCTTGGCGCCACCTTGCACCTGCGGCGCGGCGACGACATGCGCAGCATCGCGCTTGAAGATTTCTTCATCGAATACCGCAAGCAAGACCGACTGCCGGGCGAATTCGTGGCGGGCGTGACGATCCCTGGCCATGCCCCCGCCCTGCGGTGTTATAAACTGAGCAAGCGGTTCGATCAGGACATCTCGGCGGTGCTGGGATGTTTCAACGTGACCGTCATGCAGGGCCGCGTCACCGCCGCCCGCATCGCTTTTGGTGGCATGGCCGGCACACCCAAACGCGCCAAGACGGTTGAGGCTGCGCTGATCGGCCAACCTTGGACAATGGCCACAGTCACCGCGGCCACTGACGCATTCGCCACCGATTATCAGCCAATGACCGACATGCGCGCCTCATCCGCCTACCGGCTGACCACCGCGCAGAACCTGCTGACCCGCTATTTCCACGACCTTGCGGGCACTCAGACCAATGTGTTGGAGATCAGCGCATGAGCATGGGCCAACCGCTTCCCCACGACGCAGCCCCCCTGCATGTGACGGGGGCCGCGCGCTATGTCGACGACATTCCGCTGCCCGCCAACGCCCTGCATCTGGCCTTCGGCCTAAGCACCTGCGCGCATGGCGACATCACCGCGATTGATCTTGCGGCGGTGCGTGCCGCCCCCGGTGTGGTGGCGGTGTTTGCCGCCGCCGACCTGCCCGATATGCCCGATTGCAGCCCCTCGACCCATGATGAGCCGTTGCTGGCGGTGGGCGCGGTGCATTACGTCGGTCAGCCCGTGTTTCTGGTGGTGGCCGAAAGCCATCTGGCCGCCCGCAAGGCCGCCCGTCTGGGCAAGATCAGTTACGCCGAGCGCCCGGCCCTGTTGACGGTCGAGGCTGCCTTGGCCGCAAATTCGCGCTTTGAGCAAGGGCCGATCGTCTGGTCCAAGGGCGACGCCGCCACCGAAATCGCCAAATCCCCGCGCGTGATCGAAGGTCAGTTCGAGGTCGGAGGCCAAGAGCATTTCTACCTGGAAGGTCAGGTCGCCGCCTGCCTGCCACAAGAGGGCGGCGACATGCTGGTGCATTCTTCCACCCAGCATCCCACGGAAATCCAACACAAAGTCGCCCATGCCCTGCACCTGCCGATGAACGCCGTGCGGGTCGAGGTGCGGCGGATGGGCGGTGGCTTTGGCGGCAAGGAAAGTCAGGGCAACGCATTGGCTATCGCCTGCGCCGTTGCCGCGCGTGCCACAGGCCGGCCGTGCAAGATGCGGTATGACCGTGACGATGACATGATGATCACCGGCAAGCGCCACGATCTGAAGATCAGATACCGCGTCGGCGTGGATGATCAGGGCCGCATTCTGGGGCTTGAATTCACGCATCTGTTCCGCTGTGGCTGGGCGCAGGATCTGTCATTGCCCGTGGCCGACCGCGCCATGCTGCACGCAGACAACTGCTATCACCTGCCTGCCATCCGCATCGAAAGCCACCGTCTGAAAACCAACACCCAAAGCGCCACGGCCTTTCGCGGCTTTGGTGGCCCGCAGGGGATGGTGGGCGTAGAGCGGGTGATGGACCATATCGCCCACGCCACTGGCCGCGATCCGCTGCAGGTGCGCCGCGCCAATTTCTACCGCGCCGCCGGGACCAGCGGTCCGGGCACAGGCCACCGCTATGGGGCTGCGCATTCCCCCGCCAATTCCGCGCCGCAGACCACCCCCTACCACATGCCTGTTGAAGATTTCATCGGGCACGACCTGGTGGCGGAACTGGAGCGGACCTCGGATTACCAGGTCCGCCGCGCCGCGATTGACGCGTGGAACGCCAACAGCCCGATCCTGAAGAAGGGCATCGCCCTGACCCCGGTGAAATTCGGCATTTCCTTTACATTGACGTGGCTTAATCAGGCCGGGGCCTTGGTGCATGTGTATCAGGATGGTTCAATCCACCTGAACCACGGTGGCACCGAGATGGGACAGGGCCTGTTCCAGAAGGTCGCGCAAGTGGCGGCGGGCGTATTCGGCGTGGGTGCGGAAAAGGTAAAGATCACCGCAACCGATACCGCCAAGGTGCCCAACACCTCGGCCACCGCGGCCAGTTCCGGGGCCGATCTGAACGGCATGGCGGCAAAGGCCGCTTGTGAAACCATCCGCGCCCGGATGTCCGCCTTCATCGCGGACAAGCACGGTGTCACAGCCGATACCGTGCGGTTCGAGGGCGGCACAGTGCGCGTGGCGGGCGAAGCGTTCAGCTTTGATCAGGTTGCCGCATGGGCCTATCAGGCGCGGATTTCGCTGTCCTCGACAGGGTTCTATGCGACCCCGAAAATCGTCTGGGACCGCGTCAAGGGGGCAGGACGTCCGTTTCTGTATTTCGCCTATGGCGCGGCTGTGACCGAAGTGGTGGTTGATACATTGACCGGTGAAAACCGCATTCTGCGGGCTGATCTGTTGCATGATACCGGCACATCCCTTAATTCCGCACTGGATATCGGGCAGGTGGAAGGTGCCTATGTGCAGGGTGCGGGCTGGTTGACCACCGAAGAATTGGTGTGGAATGCCAAGGGGTTACTGACCACTCATGCGCCTTCGACCTACAAGATCCCCGCCTGTTCGGACCGTCCGCCGGTGTTCAACGTGGCGCTTTGGGGCAAGCCCAACCGCGAGGATACGGTGGGCAAATCCAAGGCCGTCGGAGAGCCGCCATTCATGCTTGGCATCTCGGCGCTGTATGCGCTTTCGGATGCGGTGGCGGCCTGCGGCGACGGTTCGGTCTACCCTGCACTGGATGCACCTGCGACAGCCGAACGGGTGTTGGCGGCAATCCAGCGGGTGCGCAATGTTTGACCGGGCCGGCCTTTTGGCGGCAGTTCAGACGCAGGACCGGGTGGCCCGCGTGGTGATCGCTGGCTTTGCCGGCTCCTCCCCGCGAGAGGTGGGCGCGGCGATGCTGGTCTGGGCGGCGGGACAATCGGGCACCATCGGCGGCGGTGCGTTGGAATGGCAGGCTGTGCTGCGGGCGCGGGCGATGCTGAAGGCGGGCGGCACGCGGCTGGATCACGTGCCGCTTGGGCCGAACCTTGGCCAGTGCTGCGGCGGTGCGGTGACGGTGCTGACCGAAATCTACAGCGTGGCAGACGCGGCCGCACTGGAGGATGATGTCATCGCGCGCCCTGTCGATGGCAGCCCTATGCCCCTGGCCGTCAAACGCCTGCTGGCAGCGGCGCGCGGCCAAGGCGCGGCTCCGGTGCCACAGCTGTTGCAGGGATGGATGGTGGAACCGGTGGCGAAACCGCAGCGGCAGGTGTGGATCTGGGGCGCGGGACATGTGGGGCGGGCCCTGGTGTCGGTACTGGCTCCCCTGCCCGGCGTGGCGATCACCTGGGTTGATGTGGGGCTAGACCGGTTTCCGGGGGACGTACCTGCGAACACCCGGGTTTTGCCCGTGGCCGATCCCGCCATGGCGGTGGCTTTGGCGCCGACGGATGCCGAACACCTGATCCTGACCTATTCGCATGCGCTGGACCTTGCGCTGTGCCACCGCATTCTGCAAAACGGTTTCAGTCGCGCGGGCCTTATCGGCTCGGCCACCAAATGGGCGCGGTTTCGCAGCCGTCTGACCGCCCTTGGCCATTCCCCCAAGGCCATCGCACAAATAGACTGTCCCATCGGCACACCGCATCTTGGGAAACATCCGCAGGCGATTGCCATTGGCGTGGCGACCGCTTTCCTAACCCCAAAACCCCAGGCCAGATTGCAGGAGAATGCGGGATGAGCAGCGAACGACCGGTCCTTCTTTCCGTGGAAGGCATCACCAAGGCCTATCCGGGGGTTGTGGCAAATTCTGACGTGACCTTCCAGATCCGCCAAGGCGAAGTGCATGCTTTGCTTGGTGAAAATGGCGCGGGGAAGTCTACCATGGTCAAGATGATCTATGGTCTGGTCAAGCCCGACTCGGGCCGGATGACGTGGCGCGGCGCGGCGCACACCCCGTCCGAACCCCGTGCGGCGCGGGCCAGCGGCGTGGCGATGGTGTTTCAGCATTTCAGCCTGTTCGAGGCGCTGAACGTGGCGGAAAATGTGGCGCTTGGGATGGAAAATCCGCCGCCGATGGGGGCGTTGGCGGCCAGAATCAAAGCGGTGTCCGAAGACTATGGCCTGCCGTTGGACCCGGCACGGATGGTCGGGGACCTTTCGGCGGGTGAGCGGCAGCGCGTGGAAATCATCCGCTGTCTGCTGCAAGACCCCAAGCTGCTGATCATGGACGAACCCACATCCGTGCTGACACCGCAAGAAGTGGAAATCCTTTTCAAAACGCTGCGGCAATTGTCGGCGGAAGGCACAGCCATCCTGTATATCAGCCACAAACTGGAAGAAATCCGGTCGCTGTGCGATGAGGCCACGATCCTGCGCCGCGGCCGGGTGGTGGGAACCTGCACCCCGCGGGACCGCACAGCGCGCGAAATGGCGGAAATGATGGTCGGCGCGGTGCTGACCCCGCCCGAGCGTGGCGCCAAGACCGAATGGCCGCAGACCCATCCGGCGCTGGAGGTGACAAAACTTTCGGTGACGTCCCCGATCCCGTTTGGCACTTCGTTGAAAGACATCAGCTTTGCCGTCGGCCGGGGCGAGGTGTTGGGCATCGCGGGTGTGGCGGGCAACGGGCAGGATGAATTGCTGCTGGCCCTGTCGGGCGAGATCAAGTCAGACGAGGGCATGATCAAGGCCACCGGTGTTGGCGTCGGTCGCCTTGGCCCGAATGACCGGCGGCGGATCGGCTTTGTCGCGGCCCCCGAAGACCGGCTGGGCCATGCGGCGGCCCCTGACATGTCTTTGGTGGAAAACGCCTTCCTGACCGGGGCCATCCGAAAGGGACTGACAAAGCGTGGCTTTATCGACTGGGCCGCCACGCGCGACTTTGCCGAACGGGTGATCAAGGCCTATGACGTGCGCACACCGGGCAGCCATGTGGCGGCGCGGGCGCTGTCGGGGGGCAACTTGCAGAAATTCGTGATCGGGCGCGAGCTTAGCCAGTCGCCTCTGGTTATCGTGATCAACCAACCCACCTGGGGGGTGGATGCGGCGGCGGCGGCGGCAATCCGTCAGGCCATTCTGGACCGCGCCACCGAAGGGGCTGCCGTGGTGGTGATCAGTCAGGATCTGGACGAGTTGCTGGAAATTTCCGACCGTTTCGCCGTGTTGAACGAAGGGCGCTTGACCGTACCGCGGCCGGTAAAGGGGCTGACGATAGATGAGATCGGCATGATGATGGGCGGCGCGCACGGAATGGAGGTTGTTCACCATGCTGAGGCTTGAAAAACGCCCAACGCCAAGCCGGTTCTGGCAGGCAGCCACTCCGGTGGCGGCGGTGGCGCTGACCATGATCGCGGGCGGGCTGATGTTCGCCCTGCTGGGCAAAAACCCGGTAGAAGTGATCCGCACCATCTTTTGGGACCCGCTGTTCGGTGAATTCGCGTGGTATCTGCGCGGGCAATTGCTGGTCAAGGCCGGTCCGCTGATCCTGATCGCGGTGGGGCTGGCACTGGGCTTTCGTGCGGGCATCTGGAACATCGGGGCAGAAGGCCAGTACATCATGGGGGCCATCTGCGGTGCCGCCGTGGGGCTGGCGGTATATCCGACCGACAGCCGCTGGATTTATCCGGTGATGGTGATCGCGGGGGGCTTGGGCGGATGGGTCTGGGCGATGATACCTGCCATTCTGAAAACGCGTTTCAACACCAATGAAATCCTTGTGTCGCTGATGCTTGTCTATGTGGCGCAGTCGGTTCTGGCGATGGCGGCGCTGGGATTTCTGCGCAATCCCGAGGGTGCGGGCTTTCCGGGAAGCCGCAATTTCAACAGCTATCCGGCGGCGTCGAACCCCGAGCTTATTGCGGGAACCGGCATGCATTGGGGCGTGGTTGCGGCATTCATCGCGGTGATCTTTGCCTATATCCTGCTGCAAAAACATATGCTTGGCTTTCAGATCAAGCTATCTGGCCAGGCCCCCCGCGCCGCCCGTTTTCATGGCGTGAACCCCACCTCTCTGGTGGTGCTGTGCATGGGTATTTCCGGCACTCTGGCCGGCTTGGCGGGGGTGTTCGAAGTCACCGGACCGGCCGGACAGATCACCATAGATTTCAACGTCGGCTATGGCTTTACCGCCATCATCGTGGCCTTCCTTGGCCGCCTGAACCCGCTGGGCATCCTGCTGGCCGGGCTGTTGATGGCGCTGACCTACATCGGCGGAGAAATGGCTTCGACCAACCTTGGCTTGCCGTCAGCTGCCATTCAGGCCTTTCAGGGCATGCTGTTGTTCTTCCTGCTGGCAGTCGATGTGCTGTCCAACTTTCGCATCCGCATGTTCACGAAAGGGGCTGCATAATGCTTGGTGGTATCAATCCGGCGGTTCTGATCGCGTCCCTTATGGTGGCGTCGGTGCCGATCATGCTGGCCGCACTGGGCGAATTGGTGGTGGAGAAATCCGGCGTCCTGAACCTGGGCGTCGAGGGCATGATGATCATGGGCGCGATCTGCGGCTTTATCACCGCTGTCAGCACCGGTAGCCCCCTGTTGGGTTTTGTGGGCGGGGCGGCCGGCGGGGCGGCGTTAAGCCTGATCTTCGCGGTGCTGACGCAAAGCCTGCTGGCCAATCAGGTCGCCACAGGCCTGGCGCTGACGCTGTTCGGACTGGGGCTGTCGTCGCTGATGGGTCAGGGCTACAACGGCATAAAGCCACCGTTGACCGAGTCTATGCCCTTTGGCCCGCTCAGGGACCTTCCGGTGCTGGGCCGCATTCTGTTCAGCCATGATTGGGTGGTCTACTTCTCGATCGCCATCGTTGCCGCCACCTGGTACGTGCTGAAATACACCCGCACCGGCCTGATCATCCGCGCAGTGGGCGAAAGCCACGAGGCGGCGCATGCCCTGGGCTACAAGGTGAACCGCATCCGTCTGGCCTGCATCCTGTTCGGGGGCGCAATGGCGGGCATGGGTGGCGCGTACATCAGCCTGATCCGCGTGCCGCAATGGACCGACGGCATCACAGCAGGCGCGGGCTGGATCGCGCTGGCGATTGTGGTCTTTGCCAGTTGGAAGCCATGGCGCGTGTTGATCGGTGCATATCTTTTCGGCGGCATCACTGTCTTACAGCTCAATTTGCAGGCAGCGGGGTCTTCGATCCCGGTGGAATACTTGTCGATGTCTCCATATCTGATAACCATCATCGTACTGGTTATCATGTCCACAGGCAAAGGCCGGGCGCTGAACGCACCAGCGGCCCTTGGTCAGAATTTTCACGCCTCACGGTGACGCAAAGTCACTTGACGGCCAATATCAACCGGGGCGAAATCCACCCCATCCAACAGGAGACTACCATGCTTCGCAGAACACTTCTGGCAACCGCAGTGCTGGGCCTTGGCCTTGCTGTCGGTGGAGCCGCTTCGGCCCAAGACAAACTGAAAGCTTGCTGGGTTTATGTCGGACCCATCGGTGACGGCGGCTGGACCTTCCAGCACGATCAGGGCCGTCTGGATGTGATTGCCGCTTTTGGTGACAAGGTTGACGCCAGCACCTATCAGGAAAACGTGCCCGAAGGTGCGGATGCCGAACGCGTGCTGACGCAGATGGCGCTGGGTGGCTGCAAGATCATCTTCACCACCTCGTTCGGTTATATGGATGCCACCAACGCCGTTGCAGCCAAGTTCCCGGACGTGAAGTTTGAACACGCCACCGGCTACAAGCGCGACAGCGCCAACGTGTCGACCTACAACGCCCGCTTTTACGAAGGCCGCGCTGTCACCGGCACCATCGCGGGCCGCATGACGAAATCGAACAAGATCGGCTACATCGGTTCGTTCCCGATCCCGGAAGTGGTGCAGGGCATCAACGCCTCGTTCATCCACGCCAAGAAGGTGAACCCGAATGTCACCATGTCGGTGGTCTGGGCCTACACCTGGTTTGACCCGGCGAAAGAGGCCGATGCGGCCAAGGCGCTGATCGAACAGGGCGTTGACGTCATCCTGCAACACACCGATTCAACCGCGCCGCTGGCCGAAGCCGCCAAGACCCCCGGTGTGATCGGGTTCGGTCAGGCTTCGGATATGGCCGAGTATAAACCATCGCCGCGCGTATCCGCGATCATCGACAACTGGGGCCCCTACTATGTCGAGCGGATCGGTGCGCTGCTGGACGGCACCTACGAGCAGAAAGACACCTGGGCCGGCATTGGTGGTGGTGAAGTGAAGATCGGTGAGATCACCGAAACTGTTCCCGCCGAAGTGAAGGCCGAGGCAGAAGCGCTGGCTGCCGCGATCGGTGACGGATCCTACCACCCCTTCACCGGCCCGCTGAACAAGCAAGACGGCTCGGCCTGGCTCGCCGAAGGCGAAAAGGCCGATGACGGTACCTTGGCCGGCATGAACTTCTACGTGGAAGGCATCGAAGGCGAAATCCCGCAGTAACCTGCGCGTCACGCCAAGTTAAAGGCCCGCTTCGGCGGGCTTTTTTCATTTTGCCCCGCCTTAATGGTACGCCAAAGATTCATAATTTCATATTCGTCTTTTTGCATGTAATATAGCGCAGGAAACCGCTGTCTGGAGGACGGTCTATGGCGCATATCGTTGTGTTGGGAGCTGGCTTGGGTGGGTCGATCATGGCCTATGAACTGAAGGACCAGTTGCGGGCGGAAGATACGATCACGGTGATCACCAAAGACCCGACGTATCACTTTGTCCCGTCAAATCCATGGATAGCGGTGGGCTGGCGTGACCGTGAAGACATCACGATTGATCTGGCCCCCACGATGGCCAAAAAGGGGATCGGGTTCAAGACCGTCGCCGCCAGTCGGTTGCATCCCGATGAAAACCGGGTCGAACTGGTGGATGGCACCTCGGTGTCCTATGATTATCTGGTTATCGCCACCGGCCCGGAATTGGCCTTTGACGAGATCGAAGGCCTTGGCCCGGGTGGCGGCCACACGCAATCGGTCTGCCATATAGATCACGCACTGGCGGCAAAGGAAGTGTTCGAAAAGCTGCTGGCCAATCCCGGCCCCGTGGTCATTGGCGCGGTGCAAGGGGCCAGTTGCTTTGGCCCGGCCTATGAATTCCTGTTCATCGTTGAAACCGCCCTGCGCCGCGCCAAAATCCGCGACAGGGTGCCGATGACCTTTGTGACATCCGAGCCCTATATCGGCCATCTTGGCCTTGACGGGGTGGGGGACACCAAGGGCCTGCTGGAATCCGAAATGCGCGGCAAGCACATCAAATGGCTGACATCGACCAAGGTCAAGAAGGTCGAGGCGGGCAAGATGACGGTTGAAGAAATCAACGATGACGGATCGTCCAAGGGTGAGAAAGAACTGCCGTTCGCGTTTTCGATGATGCTGCCTGCCTTTCGTGGCATCAAGGCGGTGCGCGATATCGAGGGCCTGTCAAACCCGCGCGGCTTTACCATCGTCGACCAGCATCAGCGCAACCCCAGGTTCAGGAACATCTTTG
This sequence comes from uncultured Cypionkella sp., assembly GCA_964497815.1. Classification (GTDB taxonomy): domain Bacteria; phylum Pseudomonadota; class Alphaproteobacteria; order Rhodobacterales; family Rhodobacteraceae; genus Cypionkella. The sequence goes on along the minus strand of CAZCFC010000035.1, from coordinate 5,810 downwards.
CCGTCGGGGTTTGTGTTGCCATTCCACCGATGGGGCCAACGCCCGTGCCCTGTGGCGTGCCAAAGACCGGCTTCATGATCGAGTCGATGGTAACGGCCACCGCCCAGAACATCGGCAACCTGCTGCGCGGCAAAGAGCCCGATCAGGTCGGCACCTGGAACGCGGTTTGTCTGGCCGATTTTGGCGATTCAGGCATCGCCTTTGTGGCACAACCGCAGATACCGCCGCGCAATGTGAACTGGTCGTCGTCAGGCAAATGGGTGCATCTGGCGAAGGTTGGCTTTGAGAAATACTTCATGCGCAAGATCCGCAAAGGCACGTCCGAGCCGTTCTATGAAAAGCTGGCGATGCAGGCGTTGGGTATTGATAAGCTGAAGGCGGTGAAGAAAGGCTAAGCTTGCAACGCGCCCCCAACCATGAATATTTGATCATAAGGTCAGGGCGCTTTGCCCTTTGGTTTGGGGGCGGACATGCGGGCGGATTTCCTGATTATTGGTGGCGGAATTGCCGGAATTTCAGCAGCGGCACGGCTGTCGCATCTGGGATCGGTGATCGTGCTTGAGGCCGAGTCGCATTTGGCGCATCACGCCTCGGGGCGGTCGGCCGCCCTGTATGAACCGCGCTATGGCTTGGCTCCTGTGGTGGAACTGTCGCTGGCATCGGGTGACTACTTCCGCAGTATTCCCAATATGTTGACACCGCGCGGCCTGATGATTCTGGCGAAACCCGGTCAGGATGCCGATTTCGTCCATGACATCCAAACGATGGACCTGCCCGAGATTTCGGTGGATGCCGCACGCGCAATTGTACCAATCCTGAACCCTGAAATGGTCGCACGCGCCGCCCACGCCCATCACGCGTGGGACATCGACACCGATATGTTGCTGCAAGGCTTTGCGCGTGAGGCGCGGGGCAACGGCGGGCAGATCATCACCGATGCGCGCGTGTCAGCGGTTGCCCAAACCGCGCAGGGATGGACCGTCACGACGCCGCTGGGCGCATACTCTGGCACCACGCTGATCAATGCCGCAGGGGCCTGGGTGGATCAGATTGCCACCATGGCGGGGGTGAAACCGCTGGGGTTCCAGCCCAACCGCCGGTCTATGGCGCGCATCCCCGCCCCCGGTGGACATGACGTTTCCGGCTGGCCGATGATCTTTGGCTGCGGCGAAACGTGGTACGCCAAACCCGATGCGGGCGCGCTGATCGTGTCGCCCGCCGAAGAACACCCGATGGACCCGCACGATGCCTGGGCAGATGATATGGTGCTGGCCGAGGGGCTGGCGCGCTATGAAGAGATGGTGACAGAACCTGTGACCCGACTGATTTCGAACTGGGCGGGCCTGCGCACCTTCAGCCCAGATCGCGTGCTGGTGATTGGCCGCGATGTTGCGGAACCTTCGTTCTTCTGGCTGGCGGGGCAAGGCGGCTATGGCTTTCAATCCGCACCCGGGGCCAGCGAACTGGCCGCTGACCTGATCACCGGGCGCACCCCGGCCCTGTCGCCCGACCTGATCAGCGCCTTGTCGCCTGCGCGGTTTGCATGAGCCTGCGCCTGCCGGACAGCGGCGCGGAAACCACGCCGGACGGCCGCCGCCATGCGCCGTCGGCCGCGCGCAATGCCGATGCGATTCTGGACGTACTGCGCCGCGAGGCCCCGGCCACAGGGCGTCTGCTGGAAATTGCTTCGGGCACCGGGCAACACGCCGCCCTGTTTGCCGCTGCGTTGCCCGGGCTTGTGTGGCAGCCCACCGACCTGAGTACCGCCAACCTGACCTCGATCAGCGCGTGGGCAAGCCACTCGGCTGCCCCCAACCTGCGCCCGCCCGTGGTGCTGGATGCCACCCGACCGGGCTGGTCCAAGGATTTTGGCGCTGTGGATGCCGTGCTGCTGGTGAACCTGTTGCACTTGCTCTCGGCACCTGCCGTGCAGACCCTGTTGGCCGAGGCAGCGCAGGCCCTTGCCCCAAAAGGTGTGGCATTGTTTTACGGCCCTTTCCTGCGTGACGGCCAAGCCACATCCGACGGCGACGCGGCTTTTGACGCCAGCCTGCGCGTGCAAGACCCGACGATTGGCTACAAGGATCTGGCTTGGGTGACGGCGCTGTTGACAGGCGCAGGCCTGCGGGTGGCAGTCCATTCCATGCCCGCCAACAACGTGATGCTGGTGGCACGGCGCTGAAATCACATTCGCAATCAAGAATGTGATTGACGCAGATCAAAGCCAGATCGCGCGCCAGCTGCCACTCTTGCCGCAAGACAGGAGCATCACCATGGGCTACAAAGCCAGAACCGCCGAGATGCGCGCCGAACTGCGCGTGATGAACAAACTGATCCCCGACACCGCCGCAGGCTTTGCGCAACTGTCCAAAGCCGCCAAGGAAGAAGGGACGCTGTCGATCAAGGAACGCGAATACGTGGCGCTGGCCATTGCCATCACTCAGCGGTGCGAGCCGTGTATCAACTTTCACATCGAGGCACTGGCAAAGGCCGGGGCCACGCGGGAAGACCTGTCTTCGGTGCTGGCGATGTGCATCCAGATGGGCGGCGGCCCTGCGCTGATGTACGCGGGCCACGCTCTTGCCGCTTGGGACGAAATGGCGGTCCCTGCGACATGATGGCGTGACAGAAGCCCCGGGCGCAAGTCACCCGAACCACATCCCAGCATGTGAATTTCAGGAAATCCACTGACCAGATTTGCCTGTCTAACCGCCGCCGTCCTGTTGGGCACTGGGTTGCCGTGGCACAGAATATGATCCCGGTGGCCATTTCATCGCCAACCGCGGTGACCTATTCACCGCACTGGATGCCGATGCGGATGGCATAGTGTTCGCAGGCGAATACGACATGTTGGACGCGGCCCGCCGCAATGATCAGGCCGAACTGCGCGCGGTGTTGGGACAAGGTATAGGGATGGGCCAAGGCATGGCCAAAAAGGGCGGTATGACGCGCGCCTTCAGCGATGGCGATGGTCTTGTCGCACATGATGACTGTATGGCCAAGACGTCCGAGTGGATCGCCATGATGAACCGCAATTCGGATGGGGCCGTCACCGCAGATGATTCCGGCCCCGCCAACTGATAGGTGAAGGCCCCGCAGCGGGGCTTTCCGCCCATCGCGGATTTGCCAGCAAACGCTGCGATGACAAACCAGCGCCCATGCCGCAGACTGGCCACATGTGGCGCATTGGTTTGATCTGTTTGGCTTTGGCATTGCTGACCGGATGCGGCGGGCGTGGCGCTGAACGCGGCTTTGATCGGCAGGCTGCACAGACCCCGGCAATCGCGGCTGATTTTGACGATGCCGATCCGCACCCATGGGCCGATCCATCCAGATCCAGCTATCCAGTGCGCGGCATTGATGTGTCGCGGTTTCAGACATCGCTCGATTGGGAAACCGCCCGGGCCAATGGCGTCAATTTTGCCTTCATCAAGGCCACCGAAGGCAGCGATGGTCTGGACCCTATGTTCGCAACCCATTGGCGGGCGGCAGGCCGGGCCGGTGTCTTGCGCGGAGCCTATCTGTTCTACTACCACTGTCGCGCCGCCGAGGATCAGGCCCGCTGGTTCTTCCGCCACGTCCCCCGCACCCCCGGTGCCCTGCCCCCGGTTCTGGATATGGAATGGACGCCGACTTCGCCCACCTGCACCATCCGCCGTGACGCCTCGGTCATCCGCGCCGATGCCCGCCGCCTGATCCAGCTTATGACAGATCACTACGGCACAAGACCCATCCTATACACCACCGTCGACTTCTATCAGGACAATGCGCTGGGGCTGTTGGGCGGGGTGGATTTCTGGTTGCGTTCGGTCGCGGCGCATCCATCAGACCGCTATGACGGGCAAAACTGGACTTTCTGGCAATACAGCGCAACCGGACTGGTGCCGGGCATCAAGGATAAAGTAGACCTGAACACATTCGCCGGATCACGCAGCGCCTGGGCCGATTGGCTTGGCCGCCGCCTGCAATGAAAAGGCCGCCCCATCACCGGGGGCGGCCAGTTTTTTTCAACAAGATCGCTTAGCCGTCGATCCTGATCCGGGCGTTTGACGGATCAAACGGGCTGTCTTCGACAACCACGCAATCCCACAATTCGCGATTCATCCGCACCTTCAATCTGGTGCCCACCGCCGCCAGATCGGGCCGCACATAGCCCATGCCGATCTGTTTGCCAAAAGCCACCGAGTAGCCGCCCGAGGTCAGACGTCCGATCTTGACCCCGTCCAGCAACAAGGCCTCTTTGCCCCACGGGTCGGTATCTGACGGCCCGTCAATCAGCAAGGTGCAGCATTTGCTGCGGATACCCACATCCAGCATCGCCTGCTTGCCTTGGAAATCCTTCGACAAATCGACAAAACGGTCCAAGGCCGCCTCAAGCGGCGTTGCGTCGCGGCCCAACTCGTTGCCGAAGGCGCGATAGGACTTCTCTTGCCGCAGCCAGTTCTGCGCACGCGCACCAACCAGCTTCATCCCGTGCTTTTCACCCGCCTTCAGCAACTGCTCCCAAAGATAGCGCTGCATTTCGATCGGGTGGTGCAATTCCCAACCCAACTCGCCGGTGTAGGCCACGCGGATCGCGTTCACCGGGCACATGCCCAGTTCGATCTTGCGGGCCGACAGCCAGGGAAAGCGCTTGTTCGACAGCGCGGTGGCCGGATCTGCATCCTTGATCAGTTCCGCCAGAATCTTGCGGCTGTTCGGGCCTGCAATCGCGAAGACGCCCCATTGGGTGGTGACGTCGTGGATGTCGATGTAGCCACCGCCGCGCCCCATGAAATCCTCGGCGCATTTCTTGAGGTAATCGGCATCATAGGCTGTCCAAGCCCCGGCCGACACCAAGTAATAGTCGTTCTCGCCATTGCGCACGATGGTGTATTCTGTGCGGGTGGTGCCTGCGGGCGTCAGCGCATAGGTCAGGTTGATCCGGCCGACCTTTGGCAAGGCGTTGCAGGTGAACCAATCCAGAAACGCCGTCGCCCCCGGTCCGCGCACGATGTGCTTGGTAAAGGCGGTGGCGTCGATCAGCCCTGCGGTTTCACGAATGGCCTTTGCCTCATCCACCGCATATTGCCACCAGCCGCCACGGCGGAAGCTGCGGGAATTATGGTCGAAATCCTCGGGGGCGTTCAGCGGGCCGTAGTAGATCGGGCGCTCCCAGCCGTTCACCTGACCAAACTGCGCACCCAGCGCCTTTTGGCGGTCATAGACGGGGGCGGTGCGCAGCGGGCGGCAGGCTTCACGCTCTTCATCCGGGTGATGCAGAATGAAAACATGGTCGTAGCATTCCTCATTCTTGCGCGCGGCATATTCGGTGGTCATCCAGTTGCCATAGCGGCGCGGGTCAAGCGAAGCCATGTCGATCTCGGCCTCGCCGTTCACCATCATCTGGGCAAGGTAATAGCCGGTGCCACCGGCGGCGGTGATACCGAACGAGAAGCCTTCGGCAATCCACATGTTGCGAAGACCCGGGACCGGGCCGACCAGCGGGTTACCATCGGGGGTATAGCAGATCGGGCCGTTGAAATCGTCCTTGAGGCCGACGGTTTCCGACGACGGGATGCGATGCAGCATCGACATGTATTCCGCCTCGATCCGTTCCAGGTTCAGCGGGAACAGATCGGCGCGGAAACTGTCTGGCACGCTATATTCAAACCGTGCCGGCGCACCCTTTTCATAAGGGCCAAGGATCCAGCCGCCGCGCTCTTCGCGCACGTACCATTTGGCATCGGCATCGCGCAGAACCGGATGTTCGGGATTGTTCTTGCGGTATTCCTGCAGCATCGGATCGGGTTCGGTCACGATGAACTGGT
>CAZCFC010000034.1:0-16732 GCA_964497815.1 uncultured Cypionkella sp. | reverse complement strand
TGTCGCTGCCGATTCACCATGTGCTGACAGGGCCACGCCCCTACCCTGCCCTGCCGCTGCCGGGGGGCTTGGGTCTGGGCCTTGCGCGCGCGCGGGTGCATGAGCTGTGCGGTCCTTCGCGCGCGGCCCTTGCGGCAATGCTGCTGGGAGAATCCGAGGGCACGGTGATCTGGATCAGCCCCGCATGGATGCGCGAAAGGATCTATGCGCCGGGCTTGCGCGCCTATGCCGATCCGGGGCGGGTCATCTTTGTCCGCCCGCGCCGCCCCGAGGGGTTGCTGTGGTCGATAGAAGAGGCCTTGCGTTCGGGCGCGGCTCCGGTCGTGCTGGTTGACCTGCCCGGCCCACCTGCGCTGACACCGGTGCGCCGCCTGCATCTGGCCGCCGAAGCGGGGGCCGAGGCCGCCCGCAACAGGGGCCGCCCTGCCCCGATCGGGCTGCTGCTGACACCGGGCGAAGGCGGCGCGCAGGGGGTGGAAAGCCGGTGGCACATGCGCGCGGCTCCGGTGGTCCCGACGGGTTCGGTGCTGGTGCAGGGGCTGCACAAGGAAATCGCGTGGCGGCTGACCCGTCTGCGCGCCAGAATGGAGCCGCGCGGCGCGTGGAGCGTGACGCGCAGCGGCCTGCATCCGATCCGCATGACCCCGATCCCGCTGCCAGATTAGCCGGTTGCAGGAAGGGCTTGCGGGCCGGAGGGCGGCTTTGCATAGTAGGCGCGGATAATCATCTGGAAAGACATGGATATTCCCGCCAAGCCGCCTTTTCTGCATCGGCCTGCCACTTGGGCGCTGCTGGCATTTGCCGTGGCGCTTCGGCTGGCAATGGTGCCGAACCAGTCTTGGGATTACATCGATTTTCTGAAGCCGTGGTATGACCATATTCAGGCTGCGGGCGGGTTGCGGGCGCTGGCGACGGGCTTTGCCGACTATACCCCGCCCTATCTTTACTGGCTGACCATTGCCGCGACAGGACTGGCCGATCTGCCGCCGCTGCTGTCGATCAAGCTGTTCGGGATGGCATCCGATTTCCTGCTGGCCAGCTATGTCTACCGCCTGCTGCGCTTGCCGGATCTTGCCCCCGAAATCGCCGCGCGGGCTGAAGCGGGGTTCTGGGCCGCGCTGTTCCTGCCGACGGTGATGCTGAACTCGGCGCTTTGGGGGCAATGCGACGGCATCTATACCACGGGCGTTCTGGCCTTTGTCTATAACCTGTGCCGCCATCGCTTTCTGCGGGCCTGCCTGTGGTTCGGGATCGCCTTTGCCTTCAAGCTGCAAACGATTTTCATGGCGCCGCTGCTGTGCCTTGCGCTGCTGCACCCGCGCTGCCCCAAGGCGGGGGCACTGCTGCTGCCGCTGACCTATCTTGCGCTGATGCTGCCCGCATGGGCGGTGGGGCGTCCCATGGCCGAATTGCTGATGATCTATGTCCGTCAGACCGAAAGCTATCCCGACCTGTCACGCCATGCGCCAAACCTGTATCAATGGGTGCCCGAGAGCCTTTACTGGCCGGTGATGCCGCTGGGCGTTGCGGGCGCGGCTTTTGGGGCGCTTATGGTCATGGCTCTGGTCTGGCGGGGCCGCAGCGCAAGGATCAGCGGTCTGCGCACGCAAGACTGGCTGCTGCTGGCGTTTTTCTTTGCCTTTTTCGCCCCCTTCGCCCTGCCGAAGATGCACGAACGCTATTTCTACATGGCCGAGGTGCTGTGCCTGATCCATGTCTTGATCCATCCGCGCGACCGGCTTTGGGTTGGCATCCTGCAAATCTGCTCGCTGATCGGCTATATGGGGGGTGATCTTGCCCCGCTTTTGCGCTTTGCAGGTCTGGCCAATGCCGGTGTGATGTTCCTGCTGGTTCGCCGCCACCTTGCGCCGCTGCTTGGCGCGCCCCGACCGGAGCGCCCCGTCAGCCTGGCCTAATGAAGGGATCAGTCCGCCACGCCTGTGCGCGGCAGGTCGATCAAACGCTCCATCTCGGCCAGCGTGGATTCGAAATCGGGCGCGCAGGCATCGGCCCCGATCAGGCTTAGCATATGCAGCCCCTCGTTCACGATCTGCCCGCCCACGATGATGCGCGCGCGCGGGTTGCTGATCCGCAGCGCCACGATCAGACGCATCAGCGGCACCATACTCCGGCTGCCCCCCGCAGAAAGCCCGATCAGACGGGTCTCATGGCCGCGCAGCGCATCGACCAGCGCATTGTGTGACAGCCCCTGATGCAGGTCGATGTCCCAGCCCCGGTCCCGCAGCAAATCCGCCGCCATCCGCACGCCAAGGCTGTGATCCTCGCCCGGCACCAGCGCAAAGACCGCCGAGCGCCGCTGCAACTTGACCGGCCGCGCAATCGCCACGCGCATGGTGTTCAGGATCGCATAGATGCGCGCCGAGCCGATGGTCACTTCCAGAAAGCTGGCCTGATCTTCGGACCACAACTCTCCCATCCGCTTTGCTGCCGCTGACAAATACGACAGATAGATATGCTCCAGCGTGGCCCCTTCGGCACGGATTTGCCCGATGATCCGCGCGGCAGCGGTGTGATCGGCATCCATCAGCGCGAAACAAAGCCGGTCGATTTCGGCGTCAGGCGGCAAGAGATCAGCCGACGCAAACTGCGGCAGACGCGCCGCAAGCTGCGAGACCACCTCGCGCGCAAGGTTGGCAACTGCCATCCGTGGCAGCCTGCCCGCAAGCGATTCGATCTCGGAAAAGGCCTGATGGTAGGTCTCCCGATCGAAGCCGATACCAGCGTCGGACTGAGAGGTCACAATTCGTCTCCGCTTTCAAGCAAGCACTGCACCGGTGTGATTCCCAAGGTTATACACGAAAACTTCATCTCTGGCGCGCCAAGTGCGACAATCTTTCCTATTGCCCCCTGTGTTTTGCGGTCTGAGCCGCCACTGTCCGCACCGCAGCCGCTGCACCCTTGCACCATCCGGCAACGCAGTTAGACTGCGGCAAAGATCAATCAAGGGTGTGCCGTGTTGAAGATTTCCGCCGTCGTCCTGACCGTGCTGACCGCCTGCCCCGCCCTTGCAGCCCCCTGCGGCGATAGCGCGCGCGGGTTCGAGGACTGGAAACCCGTGATGGCCGCCGAAGCCGAGGCGCAGGGTGTCGGCAAAAAGGGGCGCGCGGCGCTGTTGGGGGCCAGCTATTCCAAGACCACCATCGCGGCGGACAGGAACCAGAAAAGCTTCAAATACTCGCTGTCCAAGTTCATGGAACTGCGCGGCGCCACCGCCATCGTCAAGCAAGGCCGCGCCCGCAAAGCCAAGAACCCCGCCTTCTACGCCAGCCTTGAGACGCAATATGGCGTGTCCACGGGCGTGATTCTGGCGATCCACGGGATGGAGACCGGCTTTGGCAATTTCATGGGCGATACCAATGTGGTCTCGGCCATCGCGACGCTGGCATGGGATTGCCGTCGCAGCGATTTCTTCACCGGCCACCTGATCGGCGCACTGAAGCTGGTGGATGCGGGCGCAATCAGTGCGCAGACCGTGGGGGCCAAACATGGAGAGCTGGGCCATACCCAGTTCCTGCCCGGAAACGCGCTGCAATACGGGGTGGACGGCAATGGCGACGGCGTTCTCGACCTGACCGACACCACCGACGCCCTTGCCACCACCGCCAACTACCTGCGCGCCAAGGGCTGGAAACCGGGCAAGGGCTTTCAGGAGGGTGAGCCGAACTTTGCCGTGATCAAGGAATGGAACGCGGCGAAAGTCTATCAGCAGGCCATCGCGATCATGGGCGCAAAGATCGACGAATAATCGGTTTTTGCCTCTTGCAGCCTGCGTGAACCTGCCTTAGTAAGCGCCCCAGTGGCCCGTTCGTCTATCGGTTAGGACACCTGGTTTTCAACCAGGTAAGAGGGGTTCGACTCCCCTACGGGCTGCCACTTATCCTTGTAAGATTTTGCTTTTACAGGAATTTTCAGAACTCAAAGCCTCTACCTAAGCGTCGCCTATCATTCGCGAAGGTGCGGAGGCACGTTGAAGGCTTGGGAACGATCATGCATTCGTGAGCGGTTGACTTGCCCATGGCGTCGGCTGCACTGCATACTCCGGCGAAGTATTGGTCGAAGGGAGTGGCATGAGAGACGATTTCAAACAAGCCGAAGTAACGAAGCTTGCACGACAAAGCGGCTACATCTGTTCGAACCCTTCGTGTCGTAGGGCAACGGTCGGGCCAGACGGCGAAGGTGGAAGCGCAAGTATCGGAGTTGCCGCACACATTACTGCCGCAGCGGCAGGCGGGCCAAGGTTTGACCCCACTATGACGCAGGAACAGCGGTCGTCTGTCGAAAATGGCATATGGCTGTGCCAGACGTGCAGCCGCCTAATCGACGCCGATATTCCTAGCCATCCTGCCGATACTCTTATCGAATGGAAAAGGCTGTCCGAAATTCAAGCATATCTTGCACTTCGAAATCTTGAAGTCGTTCGGTCGCGCAACTTCAAAGACCTTGAACGTAAGATGCCCGAACTAATCGCCGAAATGCGGCAAGACATACAGAAGCACCCTTTCACCCGCGAAATAATCGTTTTGTCGCGAAAAGTGACCTACAACGGGTCTGGGAAAATGATTTTTTCATATTTCTTTGAAGACCACGAACATCTTCGTGAAAAGATGAAAGTATGTGAAAACTACGGGGCACTCGTAAACACGACGTTTAACAATACGGAAAGGTATGAGTTCACCGAAGATTTCGCCGAATATCTCGAAAGCCCCAACTGACAATGAAAAAAGACCCCCGAAACCTTGCGGCAACGGGGGTCAGGTAGCTTCCTCAGTTGGCCCTGACGAAGATCGTTAGAAGGCGGCTGCGGGGATGCCCACAAGGGGCGCGTCGGGGTCGATACCCGCAGCGGTGCAGGCTTGGCGCATGGTGGCCCCTTCGGCGACCCGCAGCACGGCAACAGCGGGGAAATCGGGCCGTCCTGCCCCTGCAAGCCAAGCGACGTGCTGCGCCCTGTCTGCAAGGCGTTGCTGCCCCTGTGGCGCGGCCCATGTGGGCACATAGCCCGATGCCAGGGTGAACAGGGGCAGACAGCCCGCAGGCGCTTCCGGCGGCACGTCGTCAAGCCCGACCGATACCAGTTCCCCGAACGACCCAACGGGGATGCGATCACCCTTCGGCGACGTGCGATCTTGGGAACTGGCGGCAAGCCAAGCGGCGATTTCGGCGGCGGCGGTCATTGGCCTTCGCTCGTCGCAAGCGGGCCCAAGACTTCGTGCCCCAAACCGACACTTGCAGGTAAAGGCCCCTGCTGTCGCGGTAATGGCCGGGCTTCGTCTTGGCCTTCACCGTCTTGTCGTCCAGAAGATCGGAACCCCGTGCCATGTGCTATCCTACTCATTTCCTACTACAGAAATTTCGCAGAAACAGGTGGACAACACAAGGCGGCGGCAGACGACACAATGCGGCAAACAATTGGAAACAATGGGTATTCTAGACGGCGCTAGACGCTGGCAGACATACCAATGGAATCCCTACGGGCTGCCACTCCCATAAATGAAATCATTTTTCTGTCGCCGCAGCAGACCCAACTCTGTCTCGTCGGCTTGTTGGCCAACATCTGCAATGACAAGGTGGCTTGCGTCGGGTAGGGTCCGGTTGAACATGGGCTTGGCGCAGGATGGCATGGCGATCACGTTGAAAGATGTCGCAGAGCGCGCGGGTGTGTCGCGGGCGGCGGTATCGCGCACGTTCACCGCCGGGGCCTCGGTATCGGCCAAAACGCGCGCCAAGGTTGAACGGGCTGCGACCGAGCTTGGCTACAGCCCCAACATGCTGGCGCGCAGTCTGACCACCCGCAAGACGCAGTTGGTGGGGCTGGTGACGAACAACTTTCAGAACCCGGTCTTCCTGCAGATTTTTGATCTGTTCACCCGCATCATTCAGGACAAGGGGCTGCGGCCGTTGCTGGTCAACCTGTCCGATGAAACCGATCCCGCACGGTCGGTGCAATTGCTGCGGCAGTATTCGGTGGAAGGTGTCATCGTCGCGTCGTCCCACGTGCCACCCGGTTTTGCCCGCGCCTTCCGCGAGGCAGGGCTGCCGGTGGTGCATGCCTTTGGTCGTGCGTCTGTGGCTCCGGATGCGCATGTTGTGGGGATTGACAACATCGGTGCGGGGCGGATGGCGGCGCAGACGCTGTTGGCGCGCGGCTACCGCAGGCTGGGCTTCATGGGCGGGCCAGAGCAGGCCTCGACGACGCAAGACCGTCTGGCGGGGTTCCGCGCTGCCGCTGTCGAAGGGGGGGGGACTGTCAGCGCCAGTTTTGCCGGGGCCTACAGCTTTGAGGCGGGGCAAAGCCAGATGGCCCATCTGCTGCAATCGCCTTTGGCCGAGGCTTATTTCTGCGGCGATGACGTGCTGTCGATCGGTGCATTGGCGGCCATCGAGGCCAGCGGGCGGCAAGTGCCGGGCGATGTGGGATTGATCGGGCTGAACGACATGCAGATGGCGGCATGGGCGAATATCAACCTGACCACCATCCATCAGCCGTTTGAGGCCATCGTGCGCGCTTCGATTGACCTGATCATGTCAAGCTTTGCAGACCCCGAGCGTGCGCCCGAGGTCCATCTGTTTCCCTGCCACATTGTGGAACGCGGCACCTTGAAGCCTTTGCTTTAGCGGAACAATTCGGGCCGCGCGTCCACCCAGGCCCCTTCGGCCCTGGCCGAGGCCACAGCCGCGTGAATGGCGGCAATCGACCGCAATCCATCTTCCGCGCGCGGGTACAGGGATGCGGCCGGATCAGGCATGCGTCCGGCTTGCAGCGCCAGCAGGGTTTCGGCCAGATCGCGGTAGATGTTGCCAAACGCCAGCGGCATGCCTTCGGCATGGCCCACCGTCACCCGACTGGCACGGTCGGCTTCGGGCGACAGATTGCCCTCGCCGCGCTCGATCACCTGCAAGCGCTGCCCAAGTGGCATGTAGAAAAGCTGGTTCGGCTGCTCTTGCGCCCACCGCAGGCCACCGGTTTCCCCAAACACCTGCAGCGTCAGTCCGTGCTGCCGCCCGATCGCCACCGACGATGTCCACAGCCGTCCAACCGTGCCGCCATCCATGCGGAAATTGACCATCGCGTCATCTTCCAGCACCCGAGCAGGCAGGCAAGACGCAAAGTCCGCCGACAATTTCGTTACCTCTTGCCCCGTGACGAACGATGCCATGTGCAACGCGTGGATGCCGCAATCCGCGAATTGCGCCGACACCCCTGCCTGCGCAGGATCGTAGCGCCAGCGCACGCGGGGGTTGTCCATATCGGCGGCGTTGGCGTGGTGGCCATGAGCAAACTCTGCCACGACAAGCCGCACCTTGCCAATGTCGCCGCGCGCCACCATCGCCTTCATGTGCCGCACCAAGGCATAACCGGTGTAGCCGTAGTTCACCGCACAAATGACATCCGCCTTGCGCGCGGTCAGGACCAGATCTTCGGCCTCGGCCTCTGTCACCGTCAGCGGCTTTTCGCACAGCACGTTGAAACCGGCCTGAAGGAAGGCCTTGGAAATCTCGTAATGGGTGGAATTGGGGGTGGCCACAGTTACCAGATCCACCCGGTCCGCCCGCGCGCTTTCGCCTGCCAGCATTTCACGCCAGTCGCCATAGGCGCGGTCGCTGGCGATGCCAAGCCGCTGTGCATAGTCGCGCCCGGCGGCGGCGTTGTGGTCCAGCGCCCCGGCGGCAAAGGTGAAATAACCGTCCAGCCCCGCGCCCAAACGGTGTGCCGGACCGATCTGGCTGCCCTCGCCGCCGCCGATCATACCCCAGTTCAGTCGTTGCATTGAAAAACCCTTTCAAAAGCCGATGGAGGACAGATAGTCACGATTGGCCCGCGCGTCGTCGATGGGCGAGGTGGCCCCCTGCGGATCGCAATCCTGCTCGACGGTGCACCATCCGGCAAAGCCCGCGTCAAGCAACTGCTGACGAACGCTGCCGAAATCCACATCGCCCTTGCCCAGATTGCAGAAGATACCTTGCCCGCAGGCATCATAGAACCCGGTCCGATCGGCCACGGCATGGGCCTTCACAACCGGATCTATATCCTTGAAATGCATATAGGAAATCCGGCCGATGTTCCGCCGCATGAACGCCACCGGATCATATCCGGCATAGGAATGGTGGCCGGTGTCAAAACAGATTTTCAGCAGGCTTTCGTCAACTTCAGACAACAGCCGTTCCAGTTCCGGCTCGAAATCAATAAAACCGGCGGCATGGGCGTGGATGCCGACGGTCAGTCCATGATCGACGCCCAGCCGCGCCACGCGGCGAAAGCGGTCGACAAAGGCGGTCCATTCGGCCTTGTCCATCTGCTCGGCCTCTGATGCCCGCCCTGCGGTGGGGGCGCGGCGGGGAGAGATGCTGTCGATCAGCACCAGATGCTGCGCGCCGTGCGCCACCAGCGCCTTGCAGGTGCGGCTTGCGGCATCCCAGACCTCGTCCCATTTCGCAGCGTCATGGAAGGGGCGGAAAACCACGCCGCCGATCAGCGTCAGGTCATGTTCCGCCAAGGCATCGCCCAGCACCGCCGGATCTTCGGGCATAAAGCCGATGGGGCCAAGTTCGATCCCCTTGTACCCGGCGCCTGCGCAGTCAGACAGCACCCGCCGCCAGTCGGGATTGCGTGGGTCATCCGCAAATTCGACACCCCAGGAACAGGGCGCATTGCCGATCTTGATCATTCGTTTCGTCCTTTCACAAATCCACCCAGGCACCCGTTGCCGCCGAGGCATGCGCCGCCGCGATGACGCGGTTGACCTCCATCCCATCCTTGAAGGTGGGCCAGATCGGCTGCCCGGTGGCAATCGCTTGCAGAAAATCGCGCGCCTCGATGATGATCTGATCCTGATAGCCGGTGCCATGGCCTGGGCCTTGGCAGAAAGGCAGATAGTCGGGATGCTCTGGCCCGGTCAGGATCTTGCGAAAGCCCCGAATGTCAGGGGCATCATCGGCGCGGTACAGCCACAACGCGTTCTGATCTTCCTGATCAAAGCGGATCGCGCCTTTTGTTCCTGTAATTTCATAGGCATAGCCCATCTTGCGGCCATGGGCCACGCGGCTGAACGACAGATGCCCCATCGCGCCATTGGCAAAGCGGCACATGAACTGGCCGATGTCATCGTTCACCGCGCGCCCTTCGGCCCCCGGCCGGGCATGAAACACGGTCCCGATATCCGCGCTGAGCCGCGCAATCGGACCGATCAGCGCCAGCGCGGCGTTGATCATGTGCGGCGCCAGATCGCCCATCGTCCCGTTCGCCGCGCCAAAATTCCGCCACGAGGCGGGCTTGCTGGCATCAGCGTCGAAATCCTCGGTGTGTTCGCCGCGAAACCAGGTGATTTCGCCAATCTCGCCCCGCGCCACCAAGGCCCGAGCGAATTGCGAGGCGGGGGTGCGGATATAGTTGAACCCGACCATGTTCACACAGCCCCTGGCCGCCGCCGCCATCGCGCGGCTGTCATCCAGATCAGCCCCCAGCGGCTTTTCGCAGAACACCGGCAAGCCCCGCGCAAAGGCCGCTTCGGCAATCGCGCGGTGGGTTTCCTGCGGGCTGGCGATCACCACGGCCTCGACCCGCGGATCCGCCACCAGCACCCGCCAATCCGACGTGCCGCGCGCAAAGCCATAAGCCGCGCGATAGCGTTCCGCCGAGGCGTCAGAGGTGGCGCAGATCATTTCAAGCCTTGGGCGCAGCGCGGTATCAAACACCGACGCCACGGCGGCCATGGCCACGGAATGGGCCTTGCCCATATAGCCGCCACCCACGATTCCGATGCCGATTTCACGCATGGCGGCCATCCTTCAAAATGATTTGCAACCGGTTGCAAAACGGATAACGTATCCGGCAAGACGACGTCAATCAGATTCCGCCCCCCAGATGAACCGCCGCTTTGAAAGGTGCCCCAAGGCCATGACCGAACCCAACTCCGGCCCCACCCAGACCGTCAGGCTGACCGTGGCGCAGGCCATCGTGTGTTATCTGACGCAGCAGTTCATCGAAATTGACGGCAAGGTGCAGCGGCTGTGCGCGGGTGGGTTCGGCATCTTTGGCCATGGCAACGCGCCCTCGCTGGGCGAGGCGCTCTACGCGGCACGGGATGAATTGCCCCTGTATCGCGGCCAGAATGAGCAAAGCATGGGCTTTGCCGCTGCGGCCTATGCCAAGGCGCAGCTGCGGCAGCGGTTCATGTTCTGCACCGCGTCGGCCGGGCCCGGCACCGCCAACCTGCTGACGGCGGCGGCGTTGGCCCATGCGAACCGGCTACCGATGCTTTTGCTGTGCGGCGACAACTTTGCCACCCGCCTGCCGGACCCGGTTCTGCAACAGCTGGAACATTTCGGCAATCCGACGCTTGGCGTGACCGATGCCTTCAAGGCGGTGTGTCGGTTCTGGGACCGCATCAGCCATCCGGCACAGATTGTGAACGCCCTGCCCGCCGCCTTGAACACGCTGCTGGACCCCGCCGATTGCGGCCCGGCTTTTTTGGCGCTGCCACAGGATGTGCAGGGCTGGGCCTATGACTATCCCGTTGAATTCTTTGCGCGCCGTATCCACCGCATCCGCCGCGCCGCCCCCGACCCGGCCGAGGTGCAGGACGCAGCCCATCTGCTGACCCAAGCCAAGCGCCCGCTGATCATCGCGGGTGGCGGGGTACAATATTCGGGTGCTGTGGCCGAGATGACAAGCTTTGCCAAAGCCCATGGCATTCCGGTGGTGGAAACAATCGCCGGTCGCGCAAACATGGTCTGGGATGATCCTCTGAACATCGGCCCCCTTGGCGTCACCGGATCCGACAGCGCCAACGCCATTGCCGCCGAGGCCGACGTCATTCTTGCGGTCGGCACCCGGTTGCAGGATTTCTCGACAGGCTCATGGAGCGCCTTTGCCATGGGCGCGCGCATCATCGGACTGAATGCAGCCCGCCATGATGCAGCCAAGCACCTTTCCCTGCCCTTGGTGGCAGACGCCAGAGCCGGGCTTTTGCATCTGGATCAAGCGCTTGGGTCATACTGCGCCCCGGCGGATTGGCTGGCCCATGCGCAGACCGAACGCCAGACATGGAACGCCTATGTCGCCCGCAACGTGGCCCCGCGCAACGGTCTGCCCAGCTATGCCCAGGCCATCGGTGCGGTGAACGACCGCTGCACCGCGCAAGACCGCGTGGTCACCGCTGCCGGGGGACTGCCCGCCGAAATCACCGCCAACTGGCGCAGCCTTGGCATTGGCACGGTGGATGTGGAATTCGGGTTTTCCTGCATGGGATATGAGATCGCCGGGGGATGGGGGGCCAGGATTGCACAAGCAGAAACCCAACCCGACGCGCAGACCGTGGTTTTTGTCGGTGACGGGTCTTATCTGCTGATGAATTCAGACATCTATTCATCGGTGCTGTCGGGACATAAACTGATCGTGGTGGTCCTGGACAACGGCGGCTATGCCGTGATCAACAAGCTGCAAAAGAACACTGGAAACGCCAGTTTCAACACGCTGTTGTCGGATTGCCCCACCATCGCCGCCCCCTTTGCTGTGGATTTCGCCGCGCATGCCCGGGCCATGGGCGCACAGGCCGAAGAGGGCACGACTTTGGACGCATTCGGCGCGGCGTTTGAACGCGCCCGCGCCGCAGACCGCAGCGCCGTGATCGTCATGCGGGTCGATCCGCACGAAGGCTGGACCGAGCAGGGCCATGCGTGGTGGCAGGTGGGCCTGCCCGAAACCAGCACCCGGCCTGCGGTGGCCACCGCCCGCGCCGGGCAGACCGCAGGCCATGCCAGGCAAAGGGTTGGGCTATGATGCAACGGCTGTGGCAACGCATGACACTGAACCGGTTCGTGGTGCTGGGCCGTGTCGGCATGGATCTTTACGCCGACCCGCCCGGCACCCGCATTGAACAGGCCAGGCAGTTTACGGCGGCGATTGGCGGCTCGGCGGGCAACATCGCAGTGGCGCTGGCGCGTCAGGGCGCGGGGGCGGCGCTGCTGACCTGCGTGTCGGACGATGCGGTGGGGCGCTATTGTCTGGCGGAACTGGCGCGTTACGGGGTCGATACCACCCATGTCCACGCTGTGGCGGGCGAGGCGCGCAACTCGCTTGCGGTGGTGGAAACCATCCCCACCGCCGCCCAAACCGTGCTGTATCGCAACGGTGCGGCTGATTTTGCCCTGACCGCCGATGCTGTGGCCCCGGTGGATTTTGACCCGGTGGCGGCGCTTGTTGTCACGGGAACCGCGCTGGCGGCCGAACCGTCGCGCAGCGCCACCCTTGCCGCCATCGCCCGCGCGCGTGCGGCCAGAGCGGTTGTGGTTCTGGATGTGGATTATCGCGCCTATTCATGGGCTTCAGCCGCCGAAGCCGCGCAGATTTGCCTGACCGCAGCACAGCTGTCGGATGTGATTGTGGGCAATGACGATGAATTCGGGCTGCTGGCGGGCGATTACGCCGCCGGACAGGCCTTGGCGCAATCGCTGGCACACAACGGCGCGCTTCTGGCCGTTTACAAGCGTGGCAGCGCAGGTTCGATCACCTTCACCCCTGATTACAGCTTTGCCAGCGGCATCTTTCCGGTGAACGCGCGCAAGCCGATGGGCGCGGGCGACGGCTTTATGGGAGGTCTGTTGGCCGGTATCGCCGCCGGGCACACGCTTGAAATCGCGGTGCGGCGCGGTGCCGCGACCGCCGCCATCATTGTTGCCGGGATCGGCTGCGCCCCCGCTTCGCCCAGCCGCGCCGAACTTGATCACTTCCTTCAAAGCCGTTGAAAGACATCCCATGCACATCGCCCCCTTCGACAACCAGAACCAACCGATCATTGCCGAAAACCACGCCCTGGTGCCGCTGGTCTATTTCAACATCTTGAAACTGCGGCGTGGGCAAAGCTTTGTCTCTGCCGTGCCCGGCTATGAAACGTGCATCGTGCCCGCCACCGGGACGGTCGATATCCGCTGCGGCGACGAAATCCATGCCGCCATCGGTCAGCGCCGCCAGAACGTCTGGGATGGCGAACCCGAGGGGGTTTACATCACCACAGGTGCGCCAGCGATAATCACCTGCATGACCGATGAGGCCGAAGTTTTCGTTGCCGGGGCCAGATGTGATCAGGTTTTCGCCCCCTTCGCCATCCGCGCCGCCGATATCGACCCCGTGCAATACGGGTCGGATGACACCAAGACCCATCGCAAGATCAAACATATCCTGGGCACGAAATACCACGGCCGCGTGGGGCGGCTGCTGGTGTCCGAGCTTTACACCGTGGGGGCAGGCGGCTGGTCCGGTTTTCCCAGCCACAAGCACGACACCACCCGGCTGCCGCTGGAAACCCGGCATGACGAGGCCTATAATTTCCGCTTCAATCCCCCCCATGGGTCGGGTCTGCAAATGCTGCAACGCGAGGATGGGCTTGCGGGCGATGCCTATCACATCGTGGACGGATCAACGATTGCCATCGACAAGGGCTATCACCCCTGCTGCGTGCTGCCCGGCTACCAGATGTATTACTTCACCATTCTGGGCGGCGAAACGCAGCGGTCGCTGGTGCAGTTTTTCCAGCCCAGCCACGCCCACCAGATCGAAACCATTCCGGGGATCAAAGACATGATCGCCAAGTTCAAATGACGCGGGCGACGCTGTCGCAGGTGCTGCATCCCTGCATGGCCGATGGAACGGCGGTGGCGGGGCTGGTGGTGCTGGGTTGGGAAGACGCGCTGGCCTATGTCAGGGCTGCCGAAACAGTGGGCCGCCCGGTGATCCTGCAGGCGGGTCCGGGCTGTCGCGCCCACACGCCTTTGCCGGTGTTGGGCGCGATGTTCCGCAGTCTTGCCGATAGCGCCGCGGTGCCGGTGGTGGCGCATCTGGACCATGGCGAAAGTCTGGACGTCTGCAGGACTGCCATCGACTGCGGCTTTACCTCGGTCATGTATGACGGATCGGCCCTGCCTTTGGCCGAAAACATCGCCCGCAGCCGCGAGATTGCCGATATGGCCCATGCCTTTGGCGTTTCGGTCGAGGCGGAATTGGGGTTTGTGGGCTATGACGGCGGCGCGCAGTCGCTGGGCACCGATCCTGATGAAGTGGCGCAATTTGCCCGCGAAACCGGGGTCGATGCGCTGGCGGTTTCGGTGGGCAACAGCCATCTGATGACGCGGCCCGGTGCGGCGCTGGACATGTTGCGGTTGCAGGCGATTGCCGCTGCCGCGCCGGATTTGCCGCTTGTGCTGCATGGCGGCTCGGGCATCGCCCCCGATCAACGTCGCCTTCTGGCGCGCGACACCACGGTCTGCAAATTCAACATCGGAACCGAGCTGCGCATGGCCTTTGGCGATGCCCTGCGCCAGACGCTGGCCGACCAGCCCGATCAGTTCGACCGGATCCAGATTCTGCGCGCGACGATGAACCCGATGATTGCGGCCGCTTCGAAGGTGCTGGCGGGTTTGGCGTGACGCGGCCAGGCCGACACCTTGCTGCCTGCACCACGATTGGACGCACTGAAAAATCCCTGATACCGCAAGCTTGGAATAAGGGATCCTGATCACCGGCCCGCACTGCCCGCGCCAGACGGGTTTCGCAACAAAACCTGACCGCACCAATGTCCATCACACCTGTCATCAGCACCGGCCGCAGGCGCGCCATCGCCGCGCACTGGTGCCCGCCGTCAGGGCGTTGCACGCAGCCGCCGTGCGGTGTCCTGCAACAGACTGAAGGCGGCATATCGCCCGGCATGCATCTGCGCCACTGGTCCCCCTGCGGGGGCAAAGCTGTGTCTGGCACGCGACATCTGCGCCATGGCCTGTCCCACATCGACAGCGATACCGCCCGCCACCGCAGCCAGAATGGCCGAGCCAAGCAGCACAGGCTCTGCCGCTTCGGTGGCGATCACCGGAACCCCTGTGGCGTCGGCCAAAATCTGGCGCACCAGATCATGCTGCCCTGCCCCGCCGCTGATCATCAGCCGCTGAACCGGGGCGCCATGGCTGGCCTGAGTTTCGATGATCTGGCGCAAACCATAGCCCAGACCACAAAGCCCCGCGATATACAGGCGCAGCAAGCTGGCAAGGTCTGTCTCCATGCCCAGACCCGCAATGATCGCGCGGGCGTGGGGGTCAGCAAAGGGCGCGCGGTTGCCCAGAAACTCTGGGACCACATGCACGCCGCCCGCCAGACCCACGGCATCAGAGGCCGTCGTCACCTGCGCCAACGCCTGATCGGCAAGCCAGACCGGCAAGGACTGCCCCGCGGCCCGGGCGCTGGCGGTAGCCTCGGCATGGGCAGGGTGCAGTGTCAGCAGATGGTCGATTGCCGCCCCCGCCGCCGACTGCCCGCCCTCGTTCAGCCACATGTTCGGCAACATGGCCGAAAAATAGGGCCCCCAGACGCCGGGCACGAACTGCGGTGCGGCGGTGGTGGTCATGGTGCAGGACGATGTGCCAAAAACATAAGCCATGTTTTCCGTGGCATCCGCGCCCAGCGCCCCCACTGTGCCGATCCCGCCCGCATGGGCGTCGATCAGCCCGGCCGCCACCGGGGTTCCGGCAGTCAGACCCAGATCGGCGGCGGCAGCGGCGGTCAACCCCGCGCCCAGTGCGGTGCCGGGTTCAACCACATCGGTGCCGATGCGCGCAAAACCCTCATCCGCCAGCACACCCAGCCCGATCTGGTGGAAATATCCGGCATCCCAGCGCGATTCATGCGCCAGATACGTCCATTTGCAGGTCAGCGTGCAGGTGGACCGCGCCAGACTCCCCGAAGCCTTCCATGTCAGAAAATCCGCAAGGTCCAGAAACTGCCATGCCGCATCAAAGACGGCGGCGCGGTTTTCGCGCAGCCATAGCAGCTTGGGCGTCTCCATTTCCGGCGAGATCACACCGCCCACATAGGCCAGAACCGCGTGCCCCGTCGCATTGATCCGCGTGGCCTGATCCAGCGCGCGATGATCCATCCAGACGATGACATTGCGCGCCGGGTCCTCGGACGGACCCACCGGCAGGGGCACCCCCCCTGCCCCCAGCACCACCAGCGAACAGGTGGCATCAAAACCAATCCCCGCCACCCGCGCAGGATCAATGCCCGCCTGCGCCACCGCGCCGCGGACCGCCAGACAGACCGCCTGCCAGACCTGATCCGAGGACTGCTCGACCATCGACCCCGCCTCGCGCCAGATCACCAGATCGGCCTTGGCCGAGCCCATCATCGCGCCTGCCGCGTCAAAAACGCCCGCGCGGGCCGATCCTGTGCCCACGTCAATGCCGATCAGATACATGTCACAGGTCCACCGAGTTTGGCAGGATCACCAGATCCCGGATCGTCACATTGCGCGGACGCGTCAGCATGAACAAGACCGCATCAGCAACTTCCTTGGGCATCATCAAGGAACCATTGGCCAGCGCCTCATCCATCTTGGCCTTCGGCCAGTCGTCCAGCAGCGCTGTCACCACCGGGCCCGGACAGACTGCGCCCACCCGGATGCCATGCCTGGCCACCTGACGCCGCACCGTATGCACAAACGCCTGCACCGCGAATTTTGACGCGGTGTAGATCGGCTCCCATACCACCGGCACGATGCCCGCGATGGAACTGGTCATCAGAATATCGCCGGTCTGCCGTTCGACCATATGCGGCAACACCGCCTGGATGGCGCGGAACGAGGCGTTGATGTTCAGGTTCAGCATGCGGTCCCAGACATCCGGGTCGCCCGTCACCACATCGCCACCCACATAGGAGCCGGCGTTGGCG
>CAZCFC010000033.1:8316-17064 GCA_964497815.1 uncultured Cypionkella sp. | reverse complement strand
AGCTCAGCGAAAAAACCCGTTTCCTGCGCGGTTGAGCAGGTTTTGGGCCAGGGTTCGGCCCAGGGTGGCGCCTTGGGTGTGTGGGCCGCGGATGTCGCCTGTGATCACCTGGCTGCCGTCGGGGCGCAGGATTTCGCCGCGCAGCCACAGCTGGTCGCCCTCCAGCACCGCCAGCCCGGCAATCGGCGTCTCGCAAGATCCGTCCAGCTGCGCCAGAAACGCGCGTTCGGCGGTCAGTTGCCGGCCCGTGGCCACATCGTGGATCGCCGCCAGCAGCCCCTGCGCGCGGGCATCGTTCAGGCGCCGTTCGACCCCGATCGCGCCCTGAGCCACCGCGGGCAGCATCTCGGACACCGCGATCGGGCGGGCCACATGGGCCATGCCCAGACGGTTCAGCCCCGCCATTGCCAGAAACGTCGCGCTGGCCACGCCATCGGCCAGTTTCTGCATCCGCGTCTGCACATTGCCCCGGAATTCCACCAGCCGCAGATCGGGCCGCCGGTGCGCCAGCTGCGCCCGCCTGCGCAACGACGACGACCCCACCACCGCCCCCTGCGGCAGATCGGCAATCCCCCCAACCGCAGACACAAAGCCATCGCGCACATCTTCGCGCGGCAGATAGCAGTCCAGGATCAGGCCGTCGGGCTGCACCGTCGGCATGTCCTTCATCGAATGCACCGCAATGTCGATGCCGCCCGCCAGCAGCGCCTCTTCGATTTCCCGCGTGAACAGGCCCTTGCCGCCGATCTCTTTCAGCGCCCGGTCCTGCACCATGTCACCGGTGACCTTGATCACCACGATTTCGAACGCCGCCTCGGGCAGATCAAAGGCCGCGACCAGACAGCGCCGCACCTCATGCGCCTGCCACAGGGCCAGCGGCGAGCCTCGGGTGCCGATCTTGAACGGGTGGGCGGGGGTCGGGGGCGTGTATGTCATGCCACAGACTTAGCCGCGACACATCCGCCTTTCAACTGCCAAGACCTTGACATCACGCAGCGCAGGTCCGACCCATGCGCCATGCTGACCCTGGTCTCCCTTGCGCTTGCGCTGTCCGCCCCCTGCCTGTTCAGCGCCTGCGCGGCGGCGGGGCGGCCGGTCAGATCGCCCGTCAACACCCTAAACGCCGTCAACACCGTCAACGCCGCCCATGGCCGGGCATGCAGGGCAGGCATGCAGGCCGGGCGTTCCCACCCTGACCCTGTCGGGCCCGCCAGCCGCCTTGCGCGCAGACGGGCTTTGGGTGGGCCGGGGGCCTGGTGGTGGGGGTTGGGCCGGGGGCCCTTGCCTGCCAGCCTGCATCAGCCCTATGCCATCGGGCGATGCGACGGTGGCTGACCGCATCTGTCCAAGCCCTGATTGACCGCACGAACACCCCATCCGGAGTCTGACATGACCAAACTGATCCTGCGCGCCCTTGCCGGGGAAACCCTGCCCACCCCGCCGATCTGGATGATGCGGCAGGCGGGGCGCTATCTGCCCGAATACCGCGCCACCCGCGCGCAGGCCGGGGATTTCCTGAAGCTGTGCTACAACCCAGACCTTGCCGCCGAGGTGACGCTGCAGCCGATCCGCCGCTTCGGCTTTGATGCGGCGATCCTGTTTGCCGATATTCTGCTGTTGCCACAGGCGCTTGGCGCCGATCTGTGGTTCGAGACCGGCGAAGGCCCGCGCCTGTCCACCATCACCACCATGGCGGGCGTGCAGGCCCTGCGGCCGCGCGATGCCATCCACGACACCCTGGCGCCCATCTACGAAACCGTGAAAATCCTGGCCCGCGAACTGCCGCCCCAGACCACGCTGATCGGCTTTGCCGGCGCGCCCTGGACCGTCGCCACCTACATGATCGCAGGACGCGGCACCCCGGATCAGGCCCCCGCCCACGCCCTCAAGGCCGCAGACCGCGCCACCTTCTGCGCCCTGATCGACGTCATCACCGAAGCCACCATCGACTATCTGTCCGCACAGGTGCAGGCCGGGGCCGAAGTGGTCAAGCTGTTCGATTCTTGGGCCGGATCCCTGAAAGGTCAGGATTTCACCGACTTCGCCGTCAAACCCACCGCCCGCATCATCTCGGCGCTGAAAGCCAGACACCCCGGCCTGCCCGTCATCGCCTTCCCGCGCGAGGCAGGCCAGGCCTATGTCGGCTTCGCACAGGCCACCGGCGCAGATTGCGTGGCGCTGGACAACTCGGTCACCCCGGAATGGGCCGCAGAACACGTCCAGATCTCGGGCTGCACCCAAGGCAACCTGGCCCCCCACCACATGGTCACCGGAGGACAGGACCTGATCAACGCAACAAACCGCGTCGTCAACGCCTTCAAAAACAGACCACACATCTTCAACCTCGGACACGGAATCACTCCGGACGCAAAACCCGAAAACGTCGAACTCATGATCAACACCGTCAGACAATCTTGACAATGTCGATGGACCAGCACCCAGACCCCAAACGGGTTTTGATGCTGGGGGCCACCGGCACCATCGGGCGCGCAACCGTCGCGGCGCTGCTGGCGCAAGGACATGAGGTTGTGTGTCTTGTGCGGCGGCAGCCAACCGCCACGCTGCCGCAAGGCGTCCAGCTGCGCCTGGGCGATGTGACAGACCCGGATTCGGTCGCGCGTGATGGCATCCGGGGAGAGCGGTTTGACGCCGTTCTGTCTTGCCTTGCCTCACGCACGGGCGTGCCCCGCGATGCCTGGGCCATTGACCACAAGGCGCATCTGGATGCTTTGGTTGCGGCGAAACGGGCCAATATCGGCCAGATGGTATTGCTTTCAGCCATCTGCGTGCAAAGGCCAAAGCTGGCGTTTCAGCATGCCAAGCTGGCCTTTGAGGCTGCGCTGATCGGGTCGGGTCTGACCTATTCCATCGTGCGACCCACCGCCTATTTCAAATCTCTTTCGGGTCAGGTGAACAGGCTGCGCCAAGGCAAGCCGTTCTTGCTGTTTGGCGATGGCGCATTGACGGCCTGCAAGCCGATCAGTGATGCCGATCTGGGCCGGTTCCTGGCCGCCTGCCTGAAGGATTCGCGTCTGCAGAACCGGATCCTGCCCATCGGTGGCCCCGGCCCCGCCATTACCCCCCGGCAGCAGGGCGACGAGTTGTTCCGTCTTCTGGGCATGGCACCCAGGTTTCGCCGCGTGCCGGTGGGCGTGCTGGACGCGGTGATAGGGGTGCTGGGACCACTGGGCCGGGTCGTGCCAGCATGGGCCGACAAGGCCGAACTTGCGCGGATCGGACGCTACTATGCCACCGAGTCGATGTTGGTTTTCAACCCTGAAACCCAACGTCATGATGCCGACGCCACTCCGTCAACCGGAACAGAAACGCTGTTTGACCATTACGCGAAACTTTTGCGCGGTGAAGTGGTGGACGACCGCAAAGATCACGCCGTGTTTTAGGACAGGCCAGTCGGCCTGCCAGCGGTCAGGTTCAGCAAACGCTCCATCTGATCAATCGCGGCCTGAAAGTCCTGCGCCGTAGCATCTGCCCCAGTGATGCCGATCAACCCCAGTCCGGCCGAGGCAATTTGGCCACAGATCAGGATGCGCGCTTCGGGATTGCTGATCCGCACCGCCACGATCAGCCGGGTCAACGCAGGCAAGGCCCGCTTGCCGCTGGCTGACAGGCAAATCAGCGCGGGCTTGCGTTGAAGCAGTTGCTCGACAAGCGCGTCATGCGTCAAGCCCATGAAAAGGTCGATGTCCCAACCCCGGTCGCGCGCCAGATCGGTGGCCATCGCCAGCCCAAGCGTGTGATTTTCACCGGGCACCGAAGCAAAAACCGCCGCTCTGCGCATATCCGGCAACAAGATCGGGCGGTCCATCCGCAATATCCGCAAAATGGCATAGATCCGACCGGCGGCGATGGTGACACGATAAAACGGAACCTTGTCATCGTCCCACCATTCACCCAGCCGGCCCGCGGCCACACTTAGATAGAACAGACACAGGGACTCATAGCTTGACCCCTGACGCCGTGCCGCTTCTATAAAGACGGCAGCCGCGTCGGGTTTGTCCGACAGCAAAGCCGTGCACAACGCGTCGATGTCATCCGAGTTTGGCAACAGATCAGGCGGCAGGGTTGCGCCAAGGTTTATGGCAACCTGATGGACAACCTCTTGTGCCAAAACAGTCAGCGTGGCTTGCGGCAACGACTGCCGGACCACCTCGATTTCGGAAAAGGCAACCTCCAGCATGCGCCTGTCAAACATGGTTGCGCCTGACATGTTGACCCCCTCCAAAGTCATCATCGTCAATGGCCGCCGAGAGACCACGCTGTCTCCGTATGCCGTTGTCCGGCTGACTATAGGAAGTTTGAAAGGTGAGACAAGTCTGCTTTTCACAGTTGCGGCACCAGAAATTCAAAAGCGCCACGCAACCCAAGGCTGCAATGCGCTGCGGATCAGATGATTTGCGGCGCGGTCGATTCTGTGTGGGTGCCGTGGTCTGTCATGCCGGATGCAGCGCCACGAAGGTCAACGCATCCTGCCGGGTCAGGATGTAATGCGCCGTCAGCGTCATACCGGCAAACCCAAGCAGCGCGGTGTCAGGCGTCAGGTCCAACAGCGTGACATCCAGAAAGCCTGGCATTTGCAGGAGGTGGGGCGAAAGTGCCTTGTAAACCGCCTCTTTGGCCGAAAACATCAGTGTCAGAAAGGGTTCAAACCCAAGGTGCGATGGACGCAGCTTCATTTCCGCATCCGTCAGGATCAGATCGTGAATATCCTGTGCCTGAGCGGGGGTCATCAGGGGCTCGACGTCAACGCCCAGCCCCCGATGAAAGCGCGACACCACGCAGATCACACGGGAGTCGCTGTGACTGATCGACCCCACCACCCCATCAGGCCAGATCGGCGCGCGGCCCGCCTGCCCAACGGCTTCGGGCAGTCCCACCGCACGCAGCGCATGGGCGGCGCAAAGCCGACCGGCCAGATATTCGCTTTGGCGTTTGGGAACGGCAAAGCGCAAGCTTTCCGGCAGGCAAACCGTGATCCCATGGCCATTCAGTTCGTTGGCCTGCGTCACCGAAAACCGCCCTTCCCGCCAAACAAGATCCGGCAGGCCGAACGGGTTTTCCGTGATCAGTGGCCCGGTGATCAGTGGCCCGGTGATCATCCCGCAGCAAGGGCCGCCTTGCGCCGTTCGACCCGTGCGCGGATCGAGGCCACATCAGACTGCGGCGTCGCTGCAAACAGGGTCTGCGTGTAGGCATGCTGCGGATTGCCGAACACGGCGTCGCGGGTGCCGGATTCAACAACCTCGCCCATATACATCACCATCACATGATCCGCGATATAGCGGACGACCGAAAGATCGTGACTGATGAACACATAGGTCAGGTTGAACTCATCCTGCAAATCGGCCAGCAGGTTCAGCACTTGGGCCTGCACCGAAAGGTCCAGCGCCGACACCGGTTCATCCAGCACCAGCAGTTGCGGATTGACCATCAGCGCCCGCGCAATCGCCAGACGCTGACGTTGACCGCCCGAAAACATATGCGGATAACGGTTGAAATGTTCGGGCAGCAGATTGACCTTGTGCAGCATCTGCAATGCCAGTTCGCGGCGCTGTTCTGGCGTGTGGTCGGTGTTCAGCAGCAACTGCTCCATCAGCATGTCGCCAACCTTCTGGCGCGGATTCAGACTGCCATAGGGGTTCTGGAACACGATCTGCACCTTGCGGCGCACCTCACGCGGAAGCGCCCCTTTGCCAATGGCGATGGGCTGGCCATCCAGCAACAGCGCGCCACTGGTGGCCGGATCAATCAGGGTGATGATGCGGGCAAGCGTGGATTTGCCACAGCCGCTTTCGCCAACGATGGCCAGGGTTTCACCCCGGTTGACCGAAAAACTGACGCCCTTCAGCGCCTGCACCGATTTGGCGCGGCGGAACAGACCGCCGCCCGAGGCGTAATCGCGGGTGATGTTGCGGCCTTCAAGAACCGGAGTGGCCATCATGCACCTGCCTTTTGCGCATCAAGGTCGCGCATGAAATCCGCCACGGTGGGCAGCCGATCGCCCTTGGCGTTTTCCGGCAGGGCCGACAGCAGGGCGCGCGTGTAGGGGTTTTGCGGGTGTTCAAACAGCGACAACACGTCGGCCTCTTCCATCTTGCGCCCCTTGTATTGCACGATCACCCGGTCTGCGGTTTCAGCCACGACGCCCATGTCATGGGTGATCATGATCAGCGCCATGCCGTGTTTTTCCTGCAACGTGACCAGCAAATCCAGAATCTGCTTCTGGATCGTCACATCCAGCGCCGTGGTCGGTTCATCCGCAATCAACAGCTTTGGATTGCAGGCGATGGCGATGGCGATCATCACGCGCTGACATTGGCCGCCCGACATCTGGTGCGGGTAGGATTGCAGACGCTGTTCAGGATCGGGAATGCCGACCGAACGGAACAGCTCTACCGCGCGGGCGTGCCGCTCGGCGCGGTTCAGGCCAAGGTGGATGCGCAGCACCTCTTCCAGCTGAAAGCCCACGGTGAAGCAGGGGTTCAGGCTTGCCATCGGTTCCTGAAAGATCATCGAGATTTCGCGTCCGATGATCTTGCGCTTGTCGGCGGCGGGCATGGTCAGCATGTCCTGCCCGTTGAAGGTCATGGTGTCGGCGGTCACAGTGGCGGTGTTTGGCAACAGCCCCATCACCGCCAGCATCGCCACCGATTTGCCCGAACCGCTTTCGCCCACCACCGCCAGCACTTCACGCGGGGCGATGGTCATATCAATGCCATCAACAGCCTTGAACGGCCCGGTCGAGGTATCAAACGAAACGGTCAGGTTGCGGATTTCCAGAAGGGCCATCTGTCAGCTCCGCTTCAGCTTGGGGTCAAGCGCATCCCGCAGGCCATCGCCCACAAGGTTGATCGCCAGCACGGTGATCAGGATGGCAAGCCCGGGAAAGGTGACAACCCACCAGGCGCGCAGGATGAATTCGCGCGCTTCGGCCAACATGGTGCCCCATTCCGGCGTTGGCGGCTGCGCGCCCATGCCCAGAAAGCCCAGAGCGGCGGCGTCAAGGATGGCGTTCGAGAACGACAGCGTGCCCTGCACGATCAGCGGCGCAAGACAGTTCGGCAAGATGGTGCGAAACATCAACCGCAGCTTGCTGGCCCCCGCCACGCGCGCGGCCATGACGTATTCGCGGTTCTTCTCGCCCATCACGGCGGCGCGGGTCAGGCGGGCAAAGTGGGGTTGCAGCACAAGGGCGATGGCAATCATCGCATTCATCAGGCCGGGGCCAAGAATGGCAACCAGCACCAGCGCCAGCAGCAGCGACGGAAAGGCCAGAACAACATCCATCACCCGCATGATGACGCTGTCGATCCAGCCGCCGAAAAACCCGGCCACCAGCCCGATGACGATGCCACCGATCAGCGCGATGGTGACGACGACAAGACCGATGAACAACGAGAACCGCGCACCGTACAACAGCCGCGACAGCATATCGCGGCCAATGGCGTCGGTGCCCAGAAGGTAGGTGCTGTTGCCACCATCTGCCCATGCAGGCGGCAGCAGCAGCGCGTCGCGGGCCTGCGCAGTTGGGTCATGCGGGGCGATCAGGGGCGCAAAGACCGCCAGCACGATCAGGGCGATGAACACCCACAGGCCAATGACGGCACCGCGGTTTTCACTGAAATAGTGCCAGAATTCGGCAAAGGCACCGGGGCGTTTCAGGGTGGTTGTGTCGGTCATTGTGGCGCCCCTAGCTGTGACGAATGCGGGGATTGATCAGCCCGTACAGCAGATCAACCGTCAGGTTCACGATCATCACGATGCCCGCAATCAGCAACAGACCGCCCTGCACCGCCGGATAATCACGGCGCGAAATACTGTCGACCATGGCTTTGCCGATGCCCGGCCAACTGAAGATCGTTTCGGTCAGGATCGCCCCGGCCATCAGTGTACCAACCTGCAACCCGATGGTGGTGATCACCGGGATCAGCGCGTTGCGCAGCGCGTGGACGGTCACGACGCGGAACGGCGAAAGACCCTTGGCGCGGGCGGTGCGGACGTAATCTTCGCCCAAGACTTCCAACATGGCCGAACGGGATTGGCGGGCGATGACGGCCATCGGAATGGTGGCCAGAACGATGGTGGGCAGGATCAGGTGCGAAACGGCCGAAGTGAATGCGCCCTTTTGGCCCGAAATCAGGCTGTCGATCAACATGAACCCCGTCACGCGGTCAAAGAAGAACATCAGCGAAATGCGGCCCGAAACCGGGGTCCAGCCCAGCATGCCGGAAAAGAAGATGATCAACAGCAGGCCCCACCAGAAGATCGGCATCGAATAGCCCACCAATGCGGTGCCCATGCTGACCTGATCAAACCACGATCCGCGCTTGATCGCGGCAAATATCCCCAACGGAATGCCGACGACAGTGGCCAGGATGATCGCACAAAGACCCAGTTCAACGGTTGCAGGAAACAGCGCCATGAATTCAGCCAGCACTGGCTTTTTGGTGACAAGAGATGTGCCAAAATCGCCGTGAAACAGCGCCCAGAGGTAGTCAAGGTATTGTTGCCAGACGGGTTTATCAAACCCAAGTTGCGCCAGCAGCGCCGCGTAGCGCTCTTCGGTCAGCCCACGCTCGCCCGCCATCAACAGCACCGGATCGCCGGGCAACACCCGCACAAAGCCAAAGGCCACGATGGTTATGCCGAAAAACGTCGGGATCAGATAGGCCAGCTTGCCCAGAATGAATTTCAACATGACCAGTCAGCCTGTAAAAAATGAGGCGCGCC
>CAZCFC010000033.1:4967-8306 GCA_964497815.1 uncultured Cypionkella sp. | reverse complement strand
TCAAAGGTGCTTATTCAGCAATATCAACGCCGTCAAACTGATGGCTGCCCAGCGGGCTCATGACATAGCCGCTGACTTTGGTCGACATCGGCATGAACACGGTCGAGTGGCCAAGCGTTGCCCACGGGGCTTTGGCCTTGAAGATCACCTGCGCCTCTTCATAAAGCTTGGTGCGCTCGGCCAGATCAGAGGTGACTTTCGCCTTCTGGATCAGTGCATCAAAGTCCGGGTCACACCACTGCGCACGGTTGGCACCGCCTTCGCTCGCGGCCGCACAGCCCAGCAGAACCGCCATGAAGTTGTCCGGATCGCCGTTGTCGCCGGTCCAGCCCAGAATCACTGCGCCGTCGCGGTTCTTTTCCGAGGACTTGGACAGATACTCGCCCCATTCATAGGTCACGATTTCCACGGTCACGCCGACCTTTGCGAAATCTTCCTGAATAAGTTCGGCAGTGCGGCGGGCGTTCGGCATGTAGGGGCGCTGCACCGGCATTGCCCAGACCTTCATCGCCAGATCCTTGACGCCAGCAGCCTCAAGCGCGGCCTTGGCGGCTTCGGGATCATAGGCATCGTCCACGACTGCGTCGTTATAGCTCCACATGGTCGGCGGGATCGGGTTTTTCGCCAACTGGCCCGAACCTTGATAGACCGCGTCGATGATCGCCTGCTTGTTGATCGCCATGTTCAGGGCCTTGCGGACCTCGGGCTTGTCAAAGGGGGCCACGGTGGTGTTGTAGGCAAGGTAAGCCACGTTCAGGCCCGCCTGTTCCATCACGGTCAGGTTCGGGTCGGCCTTCAGCGCCGCCAGATCGGCCGGAGCCGGATAGGGGGCAACGTGGCATTCGCCCGCCAGCAGCTTTTGCATCCGGACAGCAGGGTCAACGGTGATTGCGAACACCAGATCGTCAATCGCCTGCTTGCCACCCCAATAATCGGCATTGGCCTTGAAGCGGATCACGGCGTCTTTTTCATAGGCGACAAACTGGAACGGGCCAGTGCCGACCGGTGCCGAGTTCAAGTTTTCCTTGGTGCCAGCAGCGTCCAGGGCATCCGCGTATTCCTTGGACATGATCGACGCGAAATCCATGCCAAGGTTGGCAATGAACGGCGCTTCGGGGCGGGTCAGCACGAATTTGACGGTGTAATCATCAACCTTGACGATCTCTTTGATCACCGTCGCCATCTCCATCCCCGAGTAATACTCATAGGTGATGCCGGCGATGTATTGCGCCCAGGGGCTGTCAGCCTTGCCCTGACGGTCAAACGAGAAGATCACGTCATCGGCGTTGAAATCGCGGGTGGGGGTGAAATAGTCGGTGGTGTGGAATTTCACGCCCTGACGCAGTTTGAAGGTGTATTCCATGCCATCGGCCGAAACTTCCCAGCTTTCGGCAAGGCCCGGGCCTGCGGTGGTGGTGCCTTTGCCGAATTCCACAAGGCGGTTGTAGATCGGGCGGGACGAGGCATCAAAGGTGGTTCCGGAAGTGTAAGGGGCAGGGTCAAACCCTTCGGGTGAGCCTTCCGAGCAATAAACAAGCGTTTTGGCCTGCGCGGCAGTCGCCGCCATCAGGGCCAAAGCGGAAACGGTCAAAAGCTTTGATATTTTCATAACTTAACCTCCAAGGTCTGGTGTGGGTGCATCCCGGTCTTTCATCGTTCGCCAGGGGACTTGGCCGGAATAGAATTCGCAAAAGTGTCCTATTGCAAGTCAAATCATCCGCCAAATGGCAGGGCAGGCGGGCAGAATGCCCGGTGGGTCAAGGATTGCAGCATCTGACGTTGCGTCATTCATGCGGTTGAAAATCCGGTTGTGCCACATGCAGCCCCCAAGGAACCGTTCCTGTCCCCAGACGTTCACATCGGCAGGAAATCTGGAAAAAACAGAGGCGTCAGGGTTAGAAATGACAAACCGCAGCAACACGCAGCAAAATGCGATGACGGACGACGGCTTGGCCAATCGCCGGATTACCTTGCCCACTCTGGCCACGATTGCGGCGGTCGCGGCGGTTTTGCACTTTGGTCAGGATATGTTCCTGCCGCTGGCCATTGCCATGCTGATCACCTTCGCACTTTCGCCTTTGGTCACCTATTTGCGGAACAAGGGTCTGCCGACGCTGGCGACCGTTCTGGCCGTTGTCACCCTTGCTTTTGCGATCATCGGGCTGTTTCTGATGGTCGTGGCCACGCAAATGAGCCAACTGGCCGTTAATCTGCCCACCTTTCAGGCCAATATCGTGACCAAACTTGAGAACCTGCAGGGGGCAGATGACGGCTCGGGCATTGTGTCGCGCGTGACGGGCATGATTGCGGCGATCAATGCCGAAATCGGGGCGACGATGCCACAGGACGGCGCAGGGGCAGCCGCCGGGCCGATGCCGGTCGAGGTGGTCGAAAGACGGTCAGCGGTGCAGATGCTGCAAGATCTGGTGCTGCCCTTGATCAGTCCGATCGCCACGGCAGGACTGGTGATTGTGGTGGTGATCTTCATGCTGCTGGAGCGAGAGGAACTGCGTGACCGCTTTATCCGGCTGGTTGGATCGAACGACCTGCACCGCACCACGCAGATGCTTGAGGATGCCGGGTCGCGGGTGGCGAATTATCTGATCATTCAGCTGTTGGTGAACGTGATTTACGCAGTGCCCATCGGCATTGGCCTGTGGGTGATCGGGGTGCCGAACGCCATGCTTTGGGGGTTGCTGACGCTTGTGCTGCGCTTTGTGCCCTATATCGGCACGGTTCTTGCGGCGGCCTTTCCGATGTTTCTGGCCTTTGCGGTGTCTCCCGACTGGTCCACGCTGATCTGGACCGTTGTGCTGTTCGCGTCGGTTGAAATGATCACGTCAAACATGATCGAGCCTTGGCTGTACGGGTCGCGCACCGGGGTTTCGCCCTTGGCCATCATCATTTCCGCAATTTTCTGGACCTGGATCTGGGGGCCGCTGGGTCTGGTGCTTTCAACCCCCCTTACTGTGTGCCTTGTGGTTCTGGGTCGCCATATTCCGCAGTTCAAGCTGTTTGACATCCTGTTTGGCGACGAGCCTGTCTTGTCCCCCCACGCGCGACTGTATCAACGGTTGCTGGCCGGAGAGGCCGTGGAAACCACAGCCCGCGCGGCAGAGGCGCTGGAGGAAAGTTATCTGGCTGAATACTACCGCGATGTCGGCATCCCCGCGCTTCTGTTGGCGCAGGATGATTATGACCGTGGCGTGCTGACACAGGCGCAAGAGGCCCGGCTGGCCGATGTGGCGGCCACTTTGGTGCAAGATCTGGCCGAGGTTGCAACCGAAGAACTGCACGAAGCCCAAAAAGCCGCCGCAGAGCCCCCGGTTGAGACCGCAG
>CAZCFC010000033.1:0-4867 GCA_964497815.1 uncultured Cypionkella sp. | reverse complement strand
CTGGATGGGATTGGCTATCGGATTGTCACCATCGGCGGGCGCAGCAAACTTGATGATGTGGCGGCGGCGATGCTGGGTCAGATCATGGCGGCAGACGGAGCGGCGGTGACGCAGCTTTCCTATGCCGATCTGACGCCGTCGCGGTTTGCGGCGCTGAAGGCGACTGACGCGCAATGTATTGCGCTGAACTTTCTGGATCCCAATCCCTCGCGCGCATCCTTGTTGCACATTCGCCGGATCAAACGTGCCGCACCGCATCTGCGCGTGGGGGTGGTGATCTGGCAAATGCCTCTGGAACTTTTGTCAAGTGATGATGCCGCCAACCGGACACTGCCGGTCAGTCCGGCAAAACGGCTTGAAGCCGAAGCCATGGGGGCCGATTTCGTTGTAACGGATGCCGAGGCGGCGATGGTGGCGGCGTTCAGCAGCGCCGCTCCGGTTCCGCTGCCGGATGCCCGCCAAAAGCCGGCCCGCGCCAAGCCAAGATTACGCCGCGTGGCCGCCTGATCCGTTCTGAAAGCGCAGCCGTGCCAAGGTGCCGCCCGCAGGGGCGTTGGTCAACGAAAGCTCGCCCGCCAACTGGGCTGCAAACTGGCGCGCGATGCTAAGGCCAAGACTTTTGGTCGTGCTTATGTCAAAACCCTCGACCAGCCCACCGCCCGAATCTTGCACGTCAAGCGTGACAGTCGGCACTCCCTGAAGGTCGGCCCCGTTCAAGGAAATCAGGATCGTTCCGGTTTTCGCATCGGCGCCTACACTGTGCTCTACCGCATTCATCAGGAGCTCGCTGACAATCAGGCCCAACGGCACGGCCATTTCATGCGGCACTTGCACGGGCTGCAAATCAAACTGCAATCTGACACCTGTTCCCGCTCCGGCCGCGCGGATGGTGTCTTCAGCCATATCGCGAATGAAATCCGCCACGGCCACCGATTGCAGGTTGGGGGAATGCAGGCGGCGCTGCAGGCGTGCGATGGTGTTGATCCGCACCTGTGCCTCGGACAGCACCTGCTTGGCTTGCGGGTCTTTGCTTTGGCCTGCCTGCAATCGCAAAAGCGCCGCCACAACGGAGAGATTATTTGATACCCGGTGCTGCAATTCCGAAAACATCAAGGCGCGTGACCTTGCCAGATCCGTGCTGTGTTTTTCCAGGGTCCGCAACCGGACAAGCGTCAGCTTCATGGCGCCGATCAACAAAAGCTCGGTGGTGACGATCAGGGTGAAAAACAGCATGGCAGTGGCAGAGGCCGGATTGAGGATCAGCGAATAAACCGGGGCCACAAAGAAATACCAGGCCGCCAATCCACTTGCCACCGCCACCACGATACCGGCCCGGACGCTGGCAAACACGGCGGTCAACAGCACCGCGGGAAAAAAGGTCAGGAACGGAAAGCCCGGCGGCAAATGGCCATCCACTACAAACCGGGTCACAAGGGCGATGGCGAAACACGTTGCTCCGAAAGCTGTCTCAAACAGGACCGAGCGTTTGCGCAACATCAGATGCGCCAGCCGACTGACCAGATCATCCGACGACCAATCTTCATTTGGCAGCTCGGCTATTGGAATGTCATTCGCTTCCAGCATTGAATACCCATGTCGTTGTCGGCGCCAATCAACCGCAGCTGGTCACAGTGAGATAGCGAATGATGATCGAATGCAATGAATTCGGTATATTGGCGCTACGTCATCCGGCGAAAGTCTGCACATGAAAAAAAGACCGCAGGGCGAACCTGCGGCCGTAAGGTGCTGCCGGGACATGGGCAGGGGACAGGGAGACAGCAGGTCACATCGGCGGGCGGCCTTTCAGGGCGCGCATCACCAGCGACAACACGAACAAGACGATGAAGACAAAGAACAGTATCTTGGCGATGCCAGCCGACGTGCCGGCGATGCCACCAAACCCAAGCGCCGCAGCAACAAGAGCGACGACAAGAAAGGTCAAAGCCCAAT
This sequence comes from uncultured Cypionkella sp., assembly GCA_964497815.1. Taxonomy (GTDB): domain Bacteria; phylum Pseudomonadota; class Alphaproteobacteria; order Rhodobacterales; family Rhodobacteraceae; genus Cypionkella. The sequence continues at coordinate 2,917 of CAZCFC010000033.1, read as the reverse complement.
TCAACATGATTTTCTCCTTTGGATCAGGGGTTTGGCATTATACGTCTGCCAGAATGGCTACACCGGAACAACGCGGCCCGCGCAATCTGGTTCCCGGGGTTTCCGCATTCGCCCGATATTTTCTGCGCAACGCCCGCCAGCTTTTGCTGACACCCACGGAACCAAACCGGCGCAGGGGCGTTTGCGCAGTGTGTGACAAAATCAAAGGATCATCTGATGCCGTTGACGTTTTTGCCCACCTTGGCCGCTGGATCTGATCCCGCGCGCTGAACTGCTTTTAACCCCGAATGGTGACGTTGACGCCGCTGTAGCAGTGGCGACCGGCGCAGCATTGCCCCAAAGGAGACGGTCATGAACCAGAACAAAGTGAAAGAATCGCTCACCGCCGCTGAAAAGGCGGCGCAAGAGGTTGTTGACAAGGCCTCGCGCATGGCAGCCGACGCAAAGGATCTGACGGCAGAGGCTGTCGAAGGTGCCAAAGACGCGGGTGCGGATGTCTTGCGCACCATCAAGGCGCAGGCCGCAGATACATTTGATCAGGCTGAAAAGGGCTTTGACGGGCTGAAGGGCGCGGCCGACGTGACGATGGCAAAGGTCAAGACCACTTTGGCCGACAGCGGCGACCGGCTTGCCAACGCCTTGCGGGATGCCGCCGAAGGGTCACGACACGCCTCAGAGCAGGTGCTGGGTGCCGTTGCCGGGGGCGTGTCAGAGATGTCAGACCGGCTGCGGGGCAACAGTCTGACCGATCTGGTCAGCACCACCAAGGCCTTTGCGCGCCGCAATCCGGGGGCTTTTGCCGCCGGTGCCGCGATTGCGGGGTTTGCGCTGGCGCGCTTTATGCAAGCGTCGGCGCGCAAGGGCCCACGGGGATGACTGCGCCGCTCCAAAGCGCGCCTGACAGCACCGGGGCCATTCTGGCCGACATTCTGGCGGGGGCGGCCCGGCTTGTGCGCGGGGAAATCGCGCTGGCGCGTGCCGAGGTTGCGCAGAAGGTGCGATCCGTCGCCTTGGCCGGCGTGCAATTCACCATCGCGGTGGTTCTTGGGGTCACCGCGATGAATCTGCTTGCGGGCGCAGGCGTTGGCATTCTGGTTGACCTTGGTTTGTCAACCGCCATGGCCGCGTTGATCCTGGGGCTGGCGTTTCTGGCGCTGGCATACGGCTTTGTGCGTTGGGGACTGTTTGTGTTGTCGCCCGCATATCTGACGCCCTCGCGCAGTTTGTTCAATCTTGGTCGCGATGCTGCGGCCCTTAAAACCATGGTGAAATCTGATGACCGACACTGATCCCCATCCGCACCAGATCGAAGACCAACTGGCCCGCGACCGTGCCGCGCTGACAAACTCGATCAACGCGCTGCGCAACAGGCTGTCTGCAGACCATGTTGTTACAGATGTTCTGGGGCTGATCAAATCCCATCCCGCCACTTATACGACTGCGATTGATAAGGTGGTCCGCGCAAATCCCATGGCTCTGGCTGTGGTGGGCGCCGGTCTGGCGTGGTTGCTGCTGGGTCGCACCAAAACCCAGGCTGCGGCACCCTGCGGCGAAGTCCTGTCGGGCACGAAATACGAAGCGTTGTCGCGTTGGGAGGATGAGGGCGGGCCTGCGGTGCCGCTGGATGACCCGGACTTGAAATGGGTGGCGCAATCGGAAGATCTGCGCAGCCGGGCCAGCGCGGCCTTGGCGCAACTGGAAGAAATGGCGCGCGCGCGGCTGGCCTCGGCTGGCGAAGTGGCGCAAGAGCGGGCGGCAATTCTGGCGGGGCTGGCGAAAGATGTGCGTGCCGCCATGCGTGAAGGTTTGGAACAGCTTTCCACCGCCGCACAGGATCGGATCGTTGCCGCGCGCGAAGCGGCCTATGCGGCGCAGTTGAACGCCCGCAAGGCGACCGGAAAAATGATCGAAGATCATCCGATGGCAACGGCGGGGATTGCTTTGGCACTGGGTGTTGCCGTTGGCGCGGCCTTGCCCCGCACCCGGACCGAAGACAAGATCCTTGGCCCGGAACGTGATCGCTTGCTGGCCGAAACCCGCCGCATGCTGGCGGAAGAACGTCTGCGCGCCATTGCGGCAGCGGAACTGCTGGCCGACGGTTGGAGCCAAAGGGTGTAAACCACCCCACGCCGTCACACCGTATCGGGGCCGCTGTCGCAAGACAGCGGCCCTTTTTGTGGCGACCTAGCTTTGGTTGCCGTCCTTGATCGGAAACTCAAGGGCGACATCAAAGGCCTCGGTCGTGCTGGACACCTGCAACCGACCGCCGATCTGTTGGGCAAAGCCGCGCACCAGCTGCGTGCCTATGACCGTGGGCGTCGGTTCAGCACTTGGTTCGTGGCCCTCGACCGCCGGACCGGTGATCCGCAACTTTGCCAGCCCCTCGCCCTGATCAATCAGGGTGATGACAACCGGCCCAGCGGCGGCTTCGGTTTGTGGTGACATCCCGGCCAGCAATTCCGTCAGCAACAGCGACAGCGGCACGGCCTGATCCGGGATCAGGCGCAACGGATCCAGTTTCGTCTCGATCCGCGCCTTGCGGCTTTGCTGGTTGCCCAAGGCAACAATCTGACGAATGACGCCGGCCACAAGTTCATCCATCTGGACATCTTTCTGCCCACTGGTCTGATAAAGGCCCATATGAACCGTTGCCAAACCCATGACCCGGTCATGCAGACCCTGAAGGATCGGGCGGACGGCTTCCGACTTTTCCTGCCGCATGTGCATGCGCATGATCGACGCGATCAGTTGCAGGCTGTTGCCAGTGCGGTGATGCACTTCGCGCAGCAGATGCTCTTTCTGCCGCAGCGCGTCTTCCAGCTGCGCCTCTTCGCGCAGGATCGTCGCTGTCATGGCTTCAAACGACTGACCAAGCGTTTGAATCTCGACCGGGCTGCCAGCCAGATCAAGGTCGATC
>CAZCFC010000032.1:12726-17090 GCA_964497815.1 uncultured Cypionkella sp. | reverse complement strand
TTCCGCGTCCGCGGCGATTCCGTCGAGGTCTGGCCTGCCCACCTTGAAGACCGGGCATGGCGTTTCTCGTTCTTCGGTGAGGAATTGGAGGCGATCGTCGAATTTGACCCGCTGACGGGGGCAAAGACCGACAACTTCACGCAGATCCGCGTTTATGCCAACAGCCACTACGTGACACCTCGCCCGACCATGAATCAGGCTGTGATCGGCATCAAGAAAGAGTTGCGCCAGACGCTGGATCTGATGGTCAGTCAGGGCAAATTGCTTGAGGCACAGCGGCTGGAACAACGCACTTCGTTTGATCTGGAAATGCTGGAGGCGACCGGCGTCTGCAACGGAATTGAGAACTACTCCCGCTATCTGACGGGCCGCGCGCCCGGAGAGCCGCCGCCCACGCTGTTTGAATTCATCCCCGACAATGCCATTGTTTTTGCTGATGAATCGCACGTTTCGGTGCCCCAGATCGGCGGCATGTACAAGGGCGACTTTCGCCGCAAGATGACGCTGGCCGAACACGGTTTCCGCCTGCCGTCCTGCATGGACAACCGGCCGCTCAAATTTGAGGAATGGGACGCGATGCGCCCCCAGACGGTCTTTGTATCCGCCACCCCCGCGGCTTGGGAGTTGGAGCAGACCGGCGGTTCATTTGTTGAACAGGTCATCCGCCCAACAGGTCTTGTCGATCCGCAGATCGAAATACGCCCCGTGGACATGCAGGTTGATGACCTGTTGGACGAAATCCGGCGTGTCGCGGCCCTTGGTCTGCGCGTTCTTGTCACCACCCTGACCAAACGCATGGCCGAAGATCTGACCGAATATTTCCACGAGCAGGGCATCCGCATCCGCTATATGCACTCGGACATCGACACAATAGAACGCATTGAAATCCTTAGGGATTTGCGACTGGGGACGTTTGATGTCCTGGTCGGCATCAACCTGTTGCGCGAAGGTCTGGATATACCGGAATGCGGGCTGGTGGCGATCCTCGATGCGGATAAGGAAGGCTTTCTGCGGTCAGAAACCTCACTGATCCAGACCATTGGCCGCGCGGCCCGCAACTCGGAAGGCCGGGTGATCATGTATGCTGACCGGATCACCGGATCAATGGAGCGGGCGATCGGTGAAACCACCCGTCGGCGCGAAAAGCAGATTGCCTACAACACCTTGCACGGCATCACCCCGACGACCATCAAGAAGAACGTCGAAGACGTGCTGCTGGGCATCTATCAGGGCGATACCGATCAGGCGCGGGTGACGGCCAAGATCGACAAACCGATGCTCGGGCACAATCTGGCAAGCCATCTGGATGCGCTGCGCCTTGCCATGCGCAAGGCCGCCGAGAATCTGGAGTTCGAGGAAGCCGCGCGTTTGCGAGATGAAGTGAAACGACTGGAAGCGGTCGAGTTGACCATCGCAGATGACCCGTTGGCGCGGCAATCTGTGGTCGAAGAAGCGGTCGAAGCGGCGGTGAAGATGTCCGGGCGCAGTACGGGCGGGCGGGCCGGGCAAAGGGGCGGCAAACGCAGCAGACGGTAGGCCGCAGACCTGGCGTTTGCGCCCTGCAACCGGATGGCGTTGACACCGCCGCATGGGGCGTGACAAGGGCAGGCGTGACAAGGGCACCACATCGCCAAATCGGTGCGTTCGGAATGGAATGACCGCCTTTGGCAATTGCCGGGTGCCAAGAACGCGCTGATCGCAAAGCCACACCCAGATGTCGGTATGACTGTCGCAAAATCGAGCATCGGCATGAATGCTGCCCTACACATGAATGCTGCCCTGCAAAGGGCTGCGTTGATCGTTCCCTTGGATGTTCCCGTCCGTTATGCACATTTCCGCCCCCTGCTGGGCAAAGACTGCCAGAAGGGTATTAAGAATTGGCTAAAACGCAGCGATCACGTCATACATGACAGGTTCAAACCGCGCGCACAGGCCTGCGATCACCCGATTGCGCTCACGCATTTCCGGGGTGCGCAGCATGGCCTGAAAATCCTCGCGCCGCTGCCATTGCGAATAGTTGGCAATGCGGGTCTGTGCGTCGTTCATATGCAGCCCCGCACCGATAAACCCCTGTTGTTTTGAGATAAATTCGTCATAAGCCGCTTGCAGCGCCTCCATCAGATCGGCGGCGGTGCCTGGGGTCATTTCGAAGGTGGTGATCACGGTTTGGCCTGTGAAGGCGGTGGAGATCTCGGTCATTCTGGGCCTCCTGTTTTGGTTAATCTAGGCCCGCCGACAGAGTCGGGCAAGCGGGCTTTCGTTTGCACGATTGCCGGGCTGGAACTGGGCGCGGTCCTACCCTATCTTGCAGCAAAAAGGATGTGCCGCGATGAAGCTTCTGAACCGCAACGACCCCTTCTTTGCCAAGCCGTTTGTACGGCCGATCACGGTGGGATTTCCGCTGATCTGGGGGCTGGTCGAGTTCTGGTTCGACAGCCCCGGCTGGGGAATTTTGTTTGTTGCTGCGGGGGTTTACGCGGGGTACGAGCTATATTTTCGGGCAGCGGATTGACCCACGCATCTCACCTGAATCGCCCTGCAGACTGCGGTCATTCAGGGTGCAACCGGTGACTTCGGGGATCAGGGCGATCATGGCTGCGCGGATGGCCTGATGCGCGCCACGATTTGCATAGCCTTGGCGGATGATTTCAACACGGTTTTCAGTATGGAAAACAGTGTATTGGCGGCCATCCCGGGTGACATCCGTGCGTTTGGCGTTGAAAAACTCGGGTACGGGTTGGGCACCACAGGCGGTCAGGAACAAGGTTAAGGCAAGGGCGTGTTTCATCGGGCCATACTGCCCGGTTAAGGTTAAGAAACGGTTAATCCCAACGGGAAACGCCGTGAATCTTGCGTCGGTTCTGCGTCAGGTCTGCGTCCTGCGCGCGTCCGGTATCCGTCCCTACGCAGCGCGCGGTGGGGTCGGGGTTTGGCAAGAGTTTGAGACGGGGTGCCCCCGGCCTGCGGGCGCGGGCAAGCGTGGCCAAGCGTCGACGACACAGCCGGGCACCATGCCCCATCACGGGGACCGCCGCGCGGGACTGTCTGCCATCAGACCACCTGACACAATCTGGCGTCGTGATATGGCAGACAGATCGGCGCAACCCCGGTCAGGCCAACCGGGCGGCGCTGTTCACGTAGTCCAGACTGGCGCGCAGACGTTCCGCCAGTTTCGGGTCTTGCTGGGTTTCGGGGCTGAACGGTTCCATCGACACAAAGCCATGATAGCCCGCATCGACCATGGCGCGCAGGCGCGCGATGTTGCCGACACGGTCGCCAAGGAACACAAAGCCCCGGTCAGGTTCGGTCAGTTCGGACGGCCGCAGATCAGGGCGCGAGATGCCGGAAATATGCACCAGACCGATGCGGTCGGGGAACAGCGCGTCGTCTGAGGCACGGAAATGCTGAAAGGTGTCATAGCAGATCTGGAAATCCGCCCATGCCCCGATGTCATCCACGGCCGCAACGGCCTGTGCCTGCCGGTTCATCGACGAATGCCGCATGCCCAAGGGTTCAACATAGCCCTTCACGCCCGCATCAGCAAAGATCGGTTGCAATGCGCGCAGGCCTTGGCACAGCCGGGCATGGGCGTCGGCGTGTTGGTCATCGCCGGGCTGATGCGCGGGACAAAGCACCACGCCGGGTGCGCCAAGTGCTGCGGCATAGGTGATCAACGCCCGCGCCTCAACCTCACGGTCGGGGGTCCAGTCGTTGAACCGTTGCAGCGCATTGACCGAAGCCAGCGTCAGGCCAGCATCCGCAAGCCGGGACTTCAATTCGGGCGCGGGCATGCCGTTGGCAAACTCTTGGCCTTCGATGTCGTTGCGGATTTCAACCGCTTGGACGCCAACGGTTTGCGCAAGCTTGATGAAGTCGGCCAGTGCAAGTTGCGGGGCGCAGGTGCGGTTCAGGGCGAACGTGACGGTCATGGAGATCTCTGGCTTTCAGGGGGCGTTACAGCAGCAGGCGGTGCGTGGTGATCGGAATCAGCCGCGCCATATCGGGTGTCGGATGGCGCGGGCGGGCCGGCGAGTGGATCGGCTGTGGCGTGCCTGTTCTGGCGGCGGCCTCTATCGCGATCAGGGCGCGCATGTCGGCCAGACCTTCCTCGCCGTCGGCTTCGGGTGGGGTTTTCGTGGTGATGCAATCCGAGAAATAGGCCACCTGTGCGCCAAACTGGTCGATCTGGGGGAAAGTGGTTTCCGTGGTCACGCCATCACGGCGCAGCCGCATCTTCATGGCAAAGTCGAACTTGAAGCCGGGGTCCAGTTCAATGTCGCCCGCCGAACCGACAACGCGGTAATTATCCACCGCAGCCGCGCCAAAGCTGGCCGCATGTAGAGCGCTGGTTTCGCGCGCTGTCC
>CAZCFC010000032.1:0-12716 GCA_964497815.1 uncultured Cypionkella sp. | reverse complement strand
AACTGCGCAAGCCCCCCCGACGGAAAGCGCAAGGTGGCGGCAATCGACGCCTCGATCTCGGCAAAGCGGGGGTCATCGGCGGGTTGGGTCAGGGTTGCGGTGGCCTCGACGGGTTCTTCGCCAAAGATATGGCGGGCTGCATTGACGCAGTAGACCCCCACATCCTGCAAAGGCCCGCCCCAATGCGCGGCTTGCAGGCGGTGGTTGCCGGGGGCCATCTGAAAGCTGAAGACAGACTGGAAAATCAACGGCGTGCCGATGTCGCCCTTGGCGATATGGTCCAGCACGGCCAGAGTGCCCGGTTCATTGTGCAAACGGTAGGCGGTCATCAGGTAGACCCCCGCCTCATGCGCGGCGGCGATCATCGCCGTGCCTTCGGCCACCGAAATCGCAAGCGGCTTTTCAACCATGATATGCTTGCCAGCGCGTGCGGCGCGGATGGCATAATCGGCATGCATCGAGTTTGGCAGCGCGATGTAAACCGCGTCGATGCTGTCACTGGCCAAAAGCGCATCATAATCGGCATAGCTGACCACCTGCGGGACGCCATGAAAGGCAGCAAGCTTTGCGCCTTTTTCAAGATCACCCGTCACGATGGCGGCGATGGTGGAATTGCCGCTTTGGGCCACGCCGGGCATGAAGGCTTCTTGTGAAATCCAGCCCGCGCCGACAACTGCATATCTGATCATTTGGGGGTCCAATTCAGGCGTAAAGGGCGGGGCGCGGCGGGAAGGTCAGGGCAATCTGCCCCGCGCCCATGCCCTGCACGATCTGTTCGGCGATTGAGGTGGTGACAAAGCCGTCCCATGCGCTTGCACCCGTGGTCTGCCCTTGCAGCGTGGCATCGACCCAAGCCTGCATCTGCAGCCGGTAGGCTTCGGTAAAGCGCGGCACCCAGTTGGACGGGAAGGCATAGCTTTGCGCGTTGGACAGGTTGGTCAGCACCCGCGTTGGCGCGGCCATTTCCACGCTGCCCTGTCGCCCCACCAGTTGGGCGTGGACATGATAGCCGTAGGTGGCGTTCATGAAGACTTCGGTCGAGACGATCTCGCCCTTGTCGGTCTGCATTGTCACCATCATCGGATCACCACCCGGGGCAGAGGTAAGTTGCGCCGAAACCATTTCCGACCCCAACAGCCAGCGCGAGATGTCGATTTCATGGACGAACGAGTTCGTCACGGCCATCGCGTCGGTGAACCAGTCGGGGGCCGCAAGGTTGCGGTGGGTGTTGTGCAGCAACACCGGCGCACCGATGGTGCCAGCCGCACGCGCGGCCTGCATTTCGGCATAGGCGGGATCGAACCGGCGCATGAAACCGACCGTCACCAGACGGCGGCCAAGCGCAGACTCGGCCTGCACGATCGCCAGACCTTCGGCGGCGGTGGCGGCAATCGGCTTTTCACACAGCACGGGCTTGCCAGCCGCGATGCACGCCAGCGCATAGCCCGCATGGGTGGCATCGGGCGAGGCGATGACCACCGCCTGCACCAGATCCGAGTCAATCAGGGCATGGGCATCGGTGAACACCGCCGCCCCCTGCGCCGCAGCAGATGCGCGGGCCATGTCGGCGTCACAGACCGCCGCCAGATGGGCGCCGCTGGCAGCCTTGCGCAACAGCCGCGCGTGTTCGGCCCCCATGACGCCGGTGCCGATGACGCCGACGGCCAGGCTCATTTCACATCCATCCAGCTTTGCGCTGCGGACGATTGTTGAATGGTTTCCACCAGCGTCTGAATCCGCAAACCGGCGCGGAAGTTGAACGGCTCGGGTGCTTTGCCTGCGATGGCGTTGACATAGCCCGCCACCTCGATCGCCTTCAGGTCGTTAAAGCCGATCTGGTGGCCTGCCGCGACGCAGAACAGGCCATAGGGCGGATGGTCCGGGCTGGCCTCGATGCGGCGAAAGCCCTGACGGCCCTTGGCATCGGCAGTCGAGAAGTAATTGAGAACGTTGAAGTGTTCCTGCGAAAACGCCAGCGCACCCTTGGTGCCATAGACCTCGAAATCATGCTGCATCTTGCGGCCTGTGGCGATCCAGTTGCCTTCGATGCTGCCCGTGGCCCCATTGTCAAAGCGCACAAAGGCACGGCCCACGTCATCAACGGTCACAGCCTTGCGGCCACCACGCCCGTCGGGGCGTTCCGAAATCATGGTCACGCAATCGCCCATGACACGGGTGATCGGACCACACAGGAATTCCGCAGTCGCAAGGGCATGGGACCCGATGTCGGCCAGCGCGCCGCCGCCTGCGGGGTCGTGCCGGAAGGTGTAGTTGCCGGCCGGATCGGCCATGTAGTCTTCGCAGTGGATGCCGCGATAGCCACGAATTTCGCCCAACTCGCCCGCCGCGATCATGTCGCGGGCAAGGGCCAGCATCGGGTTGCACAGATAGTTGAAACCGACTTGGGTTTTCACGCCGCGGGCTTCGGCGGCCAGCGTCATTTCCAGCGCATCGGACGCCAAGGGGGCCAGCGGCTTTTCGCAATAGACATGTTTTCCGGCGGCAATCGCGGCCAACGACATTTCCTTGTGCAGCGCGTTGGGGGCGGTAATCGACACCAGATCAATCGCCGGATCGGCCATGATCGTGCGCCAGTCCGCAGTCGAATGGGCAAAGCCCAACGTCTGCGCCGCACGGGCCGCTGCCTCGGGGGTGATGTCGGCAACGGTGTAAAGTTCCAGATCGAACGGCAATTCAAACACGCGCGGGGCCGAGGTAAAGCCGAACACATGGGCCTTGCCCATGAACCCGGTGCCGATCAGGCCGATGCGAAGTTTTGGTTTGGTCATGTTAGCACGTCCCGTTTTTCAAGAATTTGGCGTTGACGATCAAGGCAGGGTCCAGATGCCCCGCAAAATGATCCAGCACATTTTGAACCGATGCAATGGCCATGCGCTCGGCGGCCTCGGCCGTCAGTCCGGCGGTATGAGGGGTAAAGATCACCTGATCGAACCCCAGCAGCGGATGGTCTGGTCCGGGCGGTTCGGCATCGAACACATCAATGCCCGCGCCTGCAATCTGGCCCGACCGCAGCGCGTCGGCCAGCGCCATTTCATCCACGATGCCGCCGCGCGCGGTGTTGATGATGATCGCGCCGCGCTTCATCCCGGCCAGTTCCGCCGCGCCAATGATGGCGCCATCCGCCTTGGGAATATGCACCGACACAAAATCGGCATCGGCCAGTCCGGCCGCCAGATCTGCCACCGCAGCCACCGGACCCGCAGGCCAGCCTGCCGAGGCCAGATAGGGGTCATAGGCGGTGATCTTCATGCCAAAGGCAGCGGCCATGGTCGCCAGATGCCGCCCGATCCGGCCATAGCCGATGATCAGCAGGCGTTTGCCCGACACCTCGCCCTGCTCCAGCTTGTTGCGCCAGCCCCAGGGGCCGTGGCGCACCGCGCGGTCAGATCGGATCAATTGCTTGGCACAGGCCAGAATTTTCATCATCGCGTGTTCGGCCACGGACACCGAATTCACATCCCCCACGATGCACAGCGGAATATTGCGCGCGTTCAGCGCCGCGACATCCACCGCATCATAGCCGACCCCGTGACGCGACACGATTTGCAGTTTTGTCGCCTTGGCAATGCTGGCCGCGCCCATCGGCTGGGTGCGAATGACCATGCCATCGGCCTTTGCCAGATGGTCCTGATAGGACGCCTCCGAGATTTCCTCGACATGGGTGAAGGTCACATCCGGCGTGCTTTCCAGCAGCGCAAGACCCGACGGATGCAGTTTTCCGGCAATCAGGATGTGCGGCATCAATAGGCCCCCTTTTCAGCCTGGGTCGCCGCGGTTTCCGTCAGCTTGCGGAACCCGGCGACGGCAGCCCCGGCAGCGGCGGCCAGGAAACGGCTGTCCCCGCCGACCGTGGTCATGTCGAACCCCCAGCCAATGGCGCGGGCGGCATAATCGGGCGTTCCGCAATGCAGCGCGGCGCGGATGCCGTTCTTCTTGCAGGCGGCCACGATGGTTTGCAGCGCGGCAATCATCTCGGGCTCTTCGCGGTCAAATCCGGGGGCAAGGCGGCCTTGGGTCAGCGACAGCGTCAGGTCGGCGGGGCCGACATAGATGCCGTCAAGGCCGGGGGTGGCAGCAATGGCATCAAGGTTGGCCATACCCTCGGCGGTTTCGATCATGGCGAAGGCCAGCATGTTGTCATTCGCCTCACCGGCGTAATTCGCCCCTGCGGCAAAAGAAACGCGGGTGGGGCCAAAGCTGCGCTGGCCCAAGGGGGGATAGCGCAGATAGCTGACAAAGCGCGCGGCTTCTTCGGCGGAATTGACCATCGGGCAGATGATGCCATAGGCGCCCGCATCCAGCGCCTTCATGATGACACCCGGCTCGTTCCACGGCACGCGGGCCATCAGAACCGCCCCGCTGGCGCGCATCGCCTGAAACATCGGCAGCACGTTGGAGTAGTCCAGCGCACCATGCTGCATGTCTATGGTGACGCTGTCGAACCCTTGGGCGGCCATGATTTCGGCCGTGAACGGGTTGCCGATGCTGCACCAGCCGTTGATCGAAGGCTTGCCAGCCGCCCACAACGCTTTGAGTTTGTTCGCAATCATGCCCACACCATCTGGCTGGATTTCACGTCAAGGTAATCGCGGATCGCCTCGATGCCGCCCTCGCGGCCCATGCCGGAATGGTTGGTGCCGCCGAAGGGTGCCTCGGATGCCGCCATCGCGAACGAGTTGATGCCCACCATGCCCGCCTTCAGCTCGGCCACCGTGCGCCGTGCGCGTTGCGGGCTTTGGGTGAAGGCATAGGCCGATAGCCCCATATCCGAGGCATTGGCGCGGGCCAGCACCTCGTCTTCACTGGCAAAGCGGGTGATCGCGGCGATGGGACCAAAGTTTTCATCGGCCATGACGCCCATATCATCGGTGCAATCGGTCAGAACCGTGGGTTCAAAGAAATGCCCCGCGTTGAACCCCGCCGCCCGCGCACCACCAAGGACCAGTTTCGCCCCCGCCTGCGTGGCCCCTGCGACGATCTTTTCCATCTCGGCCAGACGGCCTGCGTTGATCAGCGGCCCCATGCCAACCGAAGGGTCCATCCCGTCGCCCAGTTTGATCGCACGGGTGCGGTCGACAAAGCCGGCAACAAAGGCGTCGTGCAGGCTTTCGTGGATATAAAAGCGGTCGGCGGTGACGCAGACCTGCCCGGCATTGGCGAACTTGGTTGGCACGGCGGCGTTCAGGGCGGCCTCCAGATCGGCGTCGTCATAGACGATCAGCGGCGCGTTGCCGCCCAGTTCCATCGAGACTTTCTTCAGTGTCGCCGCAGCATCGCGGATCATCTGCTGACCCACGCGGGTGGACCCGGTCAGCGACACTTTGCGCACGGCCTTTGCGGCCATGATCGGCGTATAGGTGGCATCGGTCGGGCCGATAACCAGGTTGACTGCACCGGCGGGCAGGGTCCCCGCGCGGCAGCAGTCAACCATCACCATCGCCACGCCCGGTGTCTGGGACGAGGGGCGGACGATGATGGAGCAGCCCGCCGCAAGGGCGGGAGCGACCTTGCGTGCAATCAGGGCCGCAGGAAAGTTCCAGGCCGTGAAGGCGGCAGCGATGCCGACGGGTTCGTGGTGAATTTCAAAGCGCCCGCCCGGCACGCGGGATTCGACGATGCGCCCGTAAATGCGGCGGGCCTCTTCGGCGAACCAGCGGAACTGGTCGATGGACAGGGCCCATTCGCGGCCAGCCTGCGCAATCGGCTTGCCTGTTTCCATGCTGATCATTGCGGCCGCCTCATCCGTGCGGCGCTTCATCTCATCCGCAATGACATGCAATGCGTCGGCGCGTTCAAAGGCTGATTTGGATTTCCATGCCGCAAATCCGGCTGCGGCCGAGGCAATTGCAGCTTCGGTATCTGCCACGCTTGCCACCGGAACCTGCCCCAAGGGCCGCTCGTTCACCGGGCTGAAAACCGGAGCGGTGCTGCCATCGACAGCCGCCGTCCAGCGCCCATTGATGAAAAGTCCAAATTTATCATACATTCCGGCCACCCCAAGTGCTACGAGCGCATAAGACCCTTGCAAGGAGTACCTCTGGATATACCGACAGCCTGCAAGCCGCAGAGCGGTTGCCCGCGCAACAGCGCGCAGCGATCGGTGCCATCCAGAATCCTCCCCAGTCACTTGCAACTATCATTGCATAAGATTGTTGTTGTCAATAATCAATGTTGCAGTTTATTGTTCCGGCCAGTTCAAGGGAGGAAATCACATGGCCCAGGTTGATATGAGTCGCACAACGATTCGCCTGACAATGGCGCAGGCGCTGGTGCGCTATCTGTGCAACCAGTTTACCGAAATCGACGGGCATCGCGTGCCGCTCTTTGCAGGGGTGTTCGGCATCTTCGGGCACGGCAACGTGACCTGCCTGTCCGAAGCACTGGAGGCGGTTCAGGATCAGTTGCCAACCTGGCGCGGCCAGAATGAGCAGTCGATGGCGCTGGCCGCGATTGCCTTTGCCAAGGCCAAGCGGCGGCGTCAGATCATGATCGCCACGTCGTCGATCGGCCCGGGCGCGTTGAACATGGTCACGGCTGCGGGCACGGCCCATGCCAACCGCTTGCCGGTGCTGTTGATTGCGGGCGATACCTTCAACAACCGCCTGCCCGACCCGGTTCTGCAACAGGTTGAACATTTCAACAACCCGACCACGACGGTGAACGATGCGTTCAAATCCGTCACCCGCTATTGGGACCGCATCACCCATCCGGCGCAAATCATCCAGTCCCTGCCCCAGGCGATTGCCGCCATGCTGGACCCCGCCGATTGCGGCCCGGCCTTTATCGGGCTGCCGCAGGATACGCAGGAAATCGCGTTTGATTACCCGGAAGTGTTCTTTGAAGAGCGCGTCTGGGCTATCCCGCGGCCGCGTGCGGACCGTGATGCCTTGGCGCGCGCGGTGGCCGCATTGAAAACCGCGAAGAAGCCGCTGATCATCGCCGGCGGTGGCGTGCGCTATTCGGGTGCGGAAAATGCCGTGGCCGATTTCGCGGCGCGGCGCGGGATTCCGGTGGTGGAAACCATCGCGGGCAAAGGCGGGCTGACGCATGATCATCCGGTGCATTGCGGCCCGATCGGGATCGTGGGGTCCACCAGCGCCAACGCTTTGGCGGCTGAAGCCGATGTGATCATTGCCATCGGCACCCGGCTGCAGGATTTCACCACCGGTTCGTGGACGGCTTTTGCGCAGGACGCGCAGTTCATTTCGATCAACGCAGCCCGGTTTGATGCCATCAAGCACCGCGCCGTTGCCGTCGTGGGCGACGCCTTGGAGACAGTGACAGAGCTGGACGCAAGCCTTGCCGACTGGCGCGCGCCTGCCGACTTGATGCCAAGGGCCAAGGCCTTGTTTGCCGAATGGAACGCGCTGCTGGACAGCCATCAGGCGATCACCAACGCGCCGATCCCGTCCTATGCGCAGGTTATCGGCGTGATGAACAAGACCGCCAAGCCGAACGACACCCTGATCGGTGCCGCAGGCGGCACCCCGGGCGAGATCACCAAGGGCTGGCGGGTCAAGGACCCCAACACCTTTGACTGCGAGTTCGGATTTTCGTGCATGGGCTATGAAATCGCCGCAGGCTGGGGCCATGCGATGGCCAAGGGCGCGGAAGGAACCCCCATCGTCATGCTGGGCGACGGCACCTATATGATGATGAACTCGGACATCTATTCTACGGTTCTGACCGGGCATAAGATGATTGTGGTGGTTTGCGACAATGGCGGCTATGCGGTGATTTCGCGCCTGCAACAGTTCAAAGGCGTGCCGGGTTTCAACAATCTGCTGAAGGATTGCCGGATCACCGACAAGGCCAATCCGCTGCACGTCGATTTCGTCAAGCATGCGGAATCGATGGGCGCGCTGGCCCGGCATTGCGAAAGCCTTGCCGATCTGGAAGATGCCCTGAACTGGGCGCAGACCACAGACCGCACCACCGTGATCTGCATCACCTCGGACGCCTATGCCTGGGTGCCGGGGGATGCCGATTGGGATGTGGGCGTGCCCGAAATCTCGGATCGCGACAGCGTCAACGCTGCGCGCGAAAGCCAAATTGCAATTCGCGCCAAGCAGCGCGTAGGAGTCTGATATGAAAGCGAAACTGGGTATCGCGCCGATCGCGTGGTGGAATGATGATCTGGCGGAACTGTCGGATGACGTCAGCCTTGAGGAATGTCTGCGGCAGGCGTCTGTTGCGGGCTTTACCGGGATGGAGACGGGGCGGCGGTTCCCGATGGACATGGCCGAACTGGGCCCGATCCTTGCGAAATACGGGATTTCGGTGTGTGGCGGCTGGTTTTCGGGTTTGCTGCTGGATGGTGACATCGAAGTTGAAAAAGACCGCGTGGCCGCCCAGCACGCCTTTTTCAAGGCAGCCGGTGCGCCGTGCATCGTTTACGGCGAAACCGCGCGCTCGGTGCAGGGGATCAAATCTGCGCCCCTGTCCACCAAGCCGAAACTGACCGAGGCCGAAATGGCCGTCTACGGTCGCAAGGTCAGCGATTTTGCCGATTGGTGCGCCGCTTCGGGGATGCCGATTTCGTATCACCACCACATGGCGGCGGCGGTGGAAACCGAGGCCGAACTTGACCTGTTCATGA
Source organism: uncultured Cypionkella sp. (assembly GCA_964497815.1). Taxonomy (GTDB): domain Bacteria; phylum Pseudomonadota; class Alphaproteobacteria; order Rhodobacterales; family Rhodobacteraceae; genus Cypionkella. The sequence goes on along the minus strand of CAZCFC010000032.1, from coordinate 4,096 downwards.
AACATTCGACCGTGCCGTTGCTGTTCGATGCAGGTCATATGGCCTTTGCGGGCGGCGATGTGCTGCGCGTGCTGGACAACCACCACAAGCGCATCACCCACGTCCACACCAAGGACATCCGCCGTTCGGTTGTTGATGCCCTGGACCGCAGCAAGGAATCCTTCCTTGATGCCGTGGTGAAGGGGGCCTTCACCGTGCCGGGCGACGGGTCGCTGGACTTTGAAGCCATCGTCAAGGCCTGCGCACGCTATGGCTATGAAGGGTGGTTCGTGGTCGAGGCCGAGCAAGACCCCAAAGTTTCGCCGCCGTTGGAAATGGCCCAGAAGGGCCACAAGGAACTGCTGCGCGTCATGGCGGCGGCGGGCTATGAGGTTCAGGCATGAACCGGATGGACGGCAAGGTCTGTGTTGTCACCGGGGCGACCCAAGGTCTGGGGGCGGCCATCGCCCGCAGACTGGCCGCCGCCGGGGCCGCAGGCATTGTCATCATGGGCCGCAATCCGGCCAAGGGGCAGGCGGTGGCCGATGCCCTGCCCTGCCCCGCGTTGTTCGTGCAGGCCGATTTTGCATCGGTTGACGATTGTCAGCGGGTGATTGCCGAGGCTGACGCCCGCTTTGGCCGGGTGGATGTGCTGGTCAATGCCGGGGCTTCGACCGCGCGTGGCACGATTGTCGACACCACACCGGAAACCTTTGACGCCTTGTTCGCAACCAATGTGCGCGGGCCTTACTTCCTGATGCAAGCGGCGATCAAGCTGATGATTGCAAAGGATATTCAGGGTGCGATCTGCAACATCGGGTCAATTTCGGCGCTGGCGGGGCAACCGTTTATCAATGCCTATTGCGCGTCCAAAGGCGCCTTGACCACGCTGACCGCCAACACGGCCTTTTCGGTGATGGGCAACCGGATCCGGGTGAACCAGTTGAACGTCGGCTGGATGGCGTCGGACAACGAGCGCGCCTTGCAAGAGGCGACTGGCGGGGCCGACTGGGAAGCTGCGGCAACGGCAAAGCTGCCTTTTGGACGTCTGGTTGATCCGGAAGAGGCCGCGCGCGCGGTAAATTTCCTTGTGTCGGATGATGCGGGGCTGATGACCGGGGCGATTGTCAACTTTGACCAATCAGTCTGGGGCGCAGTGGCGGGCGGCATGCCCGTGCCAGAAGGTCCGATGCGGCTGTAACCAACCAAAGGCGCGCCCGTCCGGCGCGCCTTTACTTTTCCGTCACGATCGGAATGCGCGGGGACTCGCGGTCTTTTTGCAGACGTGCCGCCAGCGCCACAGTCAACGCCTGCGCCAGACACATCGGGGCAGCCAATGACCGCGAGAAGGTGTATTCATGCTCGGGTATGGCAAACAGCACCCGCGCCGATTTGGCCAAGGGCGACAGCGTGCTGTCAGAAATCGCCACCACAGGCACCCCGCGGGCGGCGACCTCATCAACGATGTTCACCACCTCGGTCGCATAGAACCGGAACGATACCGCAAACAACATGTCGCGCGGGCCGATCGCCTTCGCCATATGCGTGGCCAGCCCCCCCCCCGCATCCAGCAGCACCGTGCGCTTGCCCAGCATCGTCAGCATATAGCGCAGCAACTCGGCCACCGGAGCGGACCGCAACTGACCCAGAAGGTAAACCGTGTCGGCCGTCTCCAGCAGATCCGCCGCCGTCGCAATCTGATCCGCCGAGATATTGGCCAGCAAATCCTGCAGGGACGACAGATCGCGCACCACCAGATCCCGGAGGAAACCAAGGTCGCTGCGGTCTTCTTTCGCGCCCAGTTCATCCTCCAGCGCCTTGATGCGCGCGTCAAAGCCGGGGGCGGCCGTGGTCAGACGGCGCTGAAAGACCGCCTGCAATTCCTTGAACCCGCGAAACCCCAAAGATTGCGCGTAACGCACGAAGCTTGACGCATGGATCCCGGTCTTTTCACCGATTGCATTCACCGACATCACCGCCACGTCGTTGGGGTTCTGCGTCAGATACAGCGCAATCTTCTGATAGGTCTTGCTCATATCCTCATAGCGATCATGGATCACCCGGATCAGATCTTCATAGCTTTTTGGGGGGAAGGCATCGGTCATATTCAAGTCCGGTCAGGGGTTTGTCAGACCTTGCCGACAACGCTGCCAAGTCGCAATCGCAATTCTTGGTGCAGTTCGCAGAAAATCGCACTGAATGCTGAATTTTTGCAGCAATGAATCGTTGACAATAAACGTTGCAAGCCAGAAAGTGCAGCAATGGCGAAATGCCAGACCGGCCGGAGGGGTCGGAATATCCATGGGAGGATACTGAATGAACAAGTCGCTTTTGCTGGCCAGCACCATTCTGGCCTGCGCAACCTCGATGGCCCAGGCAGCCGACATGAAGGTCTGCGTCAGCTGGTCGAACTTCCGTGAAGAGCGCTGGAAGACGGACGAAGCCGCCATCAAGGGCGCTTTGGACGCCGCCGGCGCCGAATATATTTCCGCTGATGCGCAAACCTCGGCCACCAAACAGCTGGCTGACATCGAAGGGCTGATCACGCAAGGCTGCAACGCCCTGATCATTCTGGCGCAAGACTCGGCCTCGATTGGCCCGGCTTTGGACGCGGCAGCAGATGCTGGCGTGCCGGTTGTTGGCTATGACCGCATGATCGACGATCCGCGCGCGTTCTACCTGACCTTCGACAACGTCGAAGTGGGCCGGATGCAGGCGCGCGCCGTTCTGGAAGCCATGCCCAAGGGCCGCTACGTGATGATCAAGGGATCGCCGGTTGACCCGAACGCAGACTTCCTGCGCGGTGGCCAGCAAGAGGTTCTGCAAGCCGCGATCGACGCGGGCGACATCACCATCGTCGCCGAAGCCTACACCGACGATTGGCAGCCCGCCAACGCCCAGAAGAACATGGAACAGATCCTGACCGAAGCAGACAACGGCGTTGACGCTGTTGTGGCCTCGAACGACGGCACCGCTGGCGGTGTGGTTGCAGCGCTGACCGCGCAGGGCATGGCCGGTATTCCGGTGTCGGGTCAGGATGGCGATATGGCCGCGCTGAACCGTGTGGCACTTGGCACCCAGACCGTTTCGGTGTGGAAAGACAGCCGCGCGCTTGGCAAGGCTGCTGGTGAAATCGCCGTCGCCTTGGCTGGCGGCACCGCTATGGCCGACGTCCCCGGTGCGGCGAAATTCACCTCGCCCGGCGGCAAAGAGCTGACCTCGATCCTGCTGAAACCGCAGCCGATCACCAAAGCCAACCTGAACCTTGTGTTGGATGCCGGTTGGATCACCAAAGACCTGCTTTGCCAGGGCGGCCCTGATGTTGACGTCTGCAAGTAAGAACGTCTGAACTGCGACCCGATGCCCCGGCGCCTGTCGTCGGGGCATCTGCTTACCCAAGGGAGGACGAAGAATGAGTGATGCAGGCCCCACAACCACTGGCACCCCGGCACGCCGGGGTTTGGCAGATACGCTTGAACTTGATAAACGCCTGTTCGGGATGATCCTGGCCTTTGCCGTCCTGTGCGTGGTGTTCCAGTTCCTGACGGACGGCAAGTTCCTGTCCGCGCGCAATATTTTCAACATTTCGGTGCAAACGGTGTCGGTTGGCATCATGGCCACCGGCATGGTGTTTGTGATCGTGGCCCGCCACATTGATCTGTCGGTCGGGTCATTGCTGGCCATCTGTTCGGCGCTGATGGCGCAAAGCCAGATCGAATGGCTGCCGCAGGTGTTCGGTTTGGGCAATCCGCTGAACCTGTTCGCCACCATTGCCTTTGGCCTGTTGGTCGGCGCGGCGATTGGTGCCGTCACGGGGTGGCTTGTCGGTTATCAGAAAATTCCGTCCTTTATCGTGACACTTGGCGGTCTGCTGATCTGGCGCAATCTGGCCTGGTATACCACCAACGGCCAATCGGTGGCCCTGACCGATCCGAATATCCTGATGTTCGGCGGCACCGAAGGTGTGCTGTTCCCGACTGCCAGCTGGATTCTGGGCGCGATCGGCTCTGCCGTGGCAATCTACGGCGTATTGGCCGCCCGTCGCAGCAAACAGCGCCACGGCTTTATATACACTCGTTACTACTTCATCACTCGAGATTATGCGCAAACTTGGGTT